>SORU01000006.1 GCA_004402915.1 Fidelibacterota bacterium MT.SAG.2 | reverse complement strand
ATTTCGGTCACCTCACCTTTAATCACGGCATTTTGTACAAGATCAGATAAAACGTGAACAGCAGTTCCGTAAAATAAAGTTCCGCACTCTTGATGAGATATCCCAGCAGATAAAAGAAGGAAAGGTTCGAGAACTTTCAATTATTATAAAGGGTGATACTGACGGTTCAGTCGAGGCGCTGAATGATGTCTTAGGAAATTTAAGTACCAAGGAAGTAGCTGTTAAAGTGATACACAACGCCGTAGGGACAATAGTGGAATCAAACGGTTCTTCTTCAATGGCTACGGTTTGCGCGTCATCTCTCGCTTTGATGAATGCCGGCGTTCCTATCAAAAAATCAGTCGCCGGAATAGCAATGGGTCTCATTACCGATGGCAAAAAGACCGTGATCATTTCTGATATACTCGGCACTGAGGATCATATAGGTGATATGGATTTCAAACTCGCAGGAACCCGTGACGGCGTTACGGCAGTTCAGATGGATCTTAAAATAGAGGGCATCAGCGTTGATATGCTCGAGAAGGCGATAGCGCAGTCGACTAAAGGAAGAATCCATATTATTGATGAGATGGAAAAAATAATTAAGGAACCTGCTGAAGATTTATCAGATTACGCGCCGCGTATTTTAACTCTGAAAGCGCCTGTCGACATGATAGGAGGCATCATCGGACCAGGTGGTAAGGTAATCAAGAAGATACAGGCTGATACCGGCGCTAAGGTAGAGATAGAGGATGACGGTACTATCCTGATCTCTTCCGTAGGCGGGGAGCCAGCCCAGAAAGCAAAAGAGATCATAGAAAATATTCTGAAAGTCCCAGAAGCGGGTGAAGAATATGAAGCAACTGTCAAGAAAATTATGGACTTCGGAGCTTTTGTGGAATTTCTTCCCGGAAAGGAAGGTCTCGTCCATATTTCAAAGATAGCTTATGAGCGGGTCGCAAAGGTTGATGACGTTTTGAAATTGGGAGATGTAATCAAAGTAAAACTCCTGAGAGTCGATAACCAGGGTCGATACGATCTCTCTATCAGAGACTTATTAGAAAAACCGGAAGGATGGGTTGACGAACCACCGAGAGACCGTAGACCTCCAAGAAGAGACAACAGAGGCGGTAGAGGTGGAAATCGCAGATGACAGAAGGTAATCACCGGAAAACATTGCTCGATAACGGTTTACGCGTTGTTACCGAAAGCAATGATTACGTTCGTTCCGCCGCAATAGGGATATTCATTAAAAGCGGAGCACGAAACGAGACTTTAGACAATCATGGCGCGGCGCACTTTCTGGAGCACATGGTTTTTAAAGGAACTGAGACGAGAGATTCATTTGAAATAGCCAACTCATTAGAATCTATCGGCGGTATGCTCAACGCCTCTACTTCTGAAGAGCACACGGTTTTTTATGCCAGAATTCTTGACGAGCATATGGAACAGGCTATTGACGTTTTATCTGATCTTGTACAAAATGCCGTGATTAAAGGTGAGGTGACCGAAATTGAAAAAGGTGTGATCATAGAAGAGATCAAAGGAGTAGAAGATACTCCAAGTCAATTAGTGGTGGAAAATTTTGTTTCCGATCTATTCCCGGATCATGCGCTCGGAATGTCGATACTCGGTACGGAAGATTCTATCAAATCAATGACAGACAAGAAATTGAAGGATTATCGCAAAAGCAATTATATACCGGAAAATATAATCATTTCCGCAGCGGGCAATCTCGAACATGATGAGGTAGTTGATTTGGTAGAAAAGTATTTTCATATTTCGTCGGGAAAGCATGCGACTCCTCTTACCGCACCAAACGGAACTCTTCGAAACGGAATAAATAAGGTGAATTCGCATATTGCCCAGTCTCACATCTGCCTGGGATATCGTGCTCTTCCTTACAACGATAAACGAAGACATGCTATGTTGGTATTAAACACGATTCTCAGCGGCGGAATGAGTACTCGACTCTTCCAGAATATCAGAGAGAAATACGGTTTCGTCTACAGTATTTACAGTTTTCCGGAATTTTTATTTGATACAGGTTATTTTTGTGCATACGCCGGGACGGATGCCAAAAAAACCGATGAAGTTATCGGATTGATCGAAAAAGAAATAACTTCTCTTAAAAATGATCCCGTCAAAATCGAAGAAATTGAAAGCGCTAGGGCACAATGGAAGGGAGGCGCTTTAATATCTATGGAAAGTATGATGAGCCGGATGAACCGGATGGCAATGTTAGAAATGTATTTCGGAAAATATTCTCCAATCGACGATCTCATTAAAAAGATAGATGCCGTGCAAATAAAAGATGTACAGAATTTAGCGAATGATATATTTCTGAACGGAGAGATGGTTGTATCGGTTATTCAGCCCAACGAAGAATAATTATGTCTTTAAAGGTATTATTTATTACTGAGGTATCGTAAAAGATGATTATCGGTCTGCCCAAAGAGATCATATCGGATGAGCATAGAGTTGGTATCATACCCGGTGGAGTCGAGCAATTGGTGAAAGACGGGAATGAGGTTATTGTTCAAAAAGATGCCGGTACCGAGAGCGGATTTACAGATGAAGAATATAGTTCTGCGGGAGCTAAGATAATTGATAATGCGAAGGATCTGTTCAGAGATGCAGAACTGATCGTTAAAGTCAAGGAACCGCAGCCTGCCGAATGCGATATGATATCAGAAGGTCAATTGATATTCACATATTTTCACTTTGCGGCGAACAGAGAGCTGACGGAAAATATCATCAAGAATAAAGCCATCGCCATTGCGTATGAGACGGTGCAATTGAAAGACAAAACTCTTCCACTGCTTGTTCCCATGAGCGAAGTAGCCGGAAGGATGGCAGTACAGGAAGGAGCAAAATATCTTGAAGCGCCTTCAGGCGGGATCGGTGTGCTGCTGGGCGGTGTTCCGGGTGTGGATCCTGCTACTGTTACAATATTAGGTGGTGGAATAGTCGGCAGTAACGCAGCCAGGATCGCTGCGGGTATGGGCGCAAAAGTCTACATCCTCGATATAAATTTAGACCGGCTTAGATACCTCGAAGATGTAATGCCTGATAATGTTATTACGCTGATGTCGAATCCTTCTAATATCAGGAAATTACTTAAATTTACAGATCTTCTTATCGGGGCGGTTCTGATTCCCGGTGCGAAGGCGCCGAAGTTAGTGACAAAAGAAATGCTCAGTCTGATGAAAAAAGGCTCTGTAATAGTGGATGTTGCCGTTGATCAGGGCGGCTGTATAGAAACTTGTAAGCCCACTACCCACGATAATCCGACATTCATAATTGATGGTGTAGTTCATTATTGTGTTGCGAATATGCCGGGCGCAGTGCCTTATACGTCTACAATTGCGCTTACAAACGCTACACTGCCTTATATAATGATCTTGGCGAATAATGGTTTTTCTGATTCATTCGATGAATATGAAGACCTTAAGCTCGGATTGAACATATACAAGGGTAAGATAACTCATAAGGGCGTTGCAGATGCCTTTGGATTGGAATACGTACCGATTGATAAAGCATTAGCCACGTAAGATAGATGCCCTTTGATCATCCGGTTTTAGTCTACCATAAGGTAGATGACAAGGTTGAATGGGGACTTACAAGAGTTCATCCAAACGCCTTCAAGCGACAGATCAATCTTCTCCAAGAACGAAATTATAAATTTGTAACAATATCAGAACTTTACGGCAGTGTGGAATCTGCTAAAGTTGTAGCAATAACGTTTGATGATGCATATCGATCTGCTTATACCCATGCGTTTCCCGTCCTTAAAGAACTGAATGCTCCTGCAACTATTTATGTTATCACCGATTATGTCGGTATGGAAAACAAATGGGATCTGAATGTAGGAAATGTAACATTTCAGCACACATCGTGGCAAGAATTGGAAGAACTGAAGGAAAATGGCTGGGAGATCGGCTCTCATACGCTTACGCACAGGGATATGAGGAAGCTTGATATTGAAGAGCTGAAGAAGGAGTTCAGCGCATCAAAAGAACTGCTTGAATCAAAACTTAATATCAGTGTGAAAAGCATATCATTTCCCTTTGGAAAGTTTGGTGTGCGTGAAATTGAAACAGCTAAAGCATTAGGTTATACGAGTGGCGCTGTTTTTTACCCGTTATTTAACAGATTTAAAGGAGAACATGAACTATTCATTGTAAAAAGGCTTGGAGTTTACCTTTGGGACACAAAAATATTTTTAAATTTCAAGATAAGTAGTGGCATTCCTAAGCTATTGGAAATATTAAAACAAAACCTGTTAAATTTATTCGCTTCGATCACAATCTTCTCTCAGAGTCGCCGTAAATAGAAAAAAGTCTTGTATCAACGTTCTCTTATTGTTATAATATAAAGCGTTACTTGAACCATAACTATTTTTTTATAGGGTATTACTTGAATCAACCTGAAATAAAAAAGTTATATTATTCTATCGGCGAAGTTGCCGAACTTACTTCACTAAAACCCTATGTTTTACGTTATTGGGAAACTGAATTTCCAGTCCTTAAACCTACGAAAAATCGCGCCGGGAATAGAATTTACAAAGATCGTGACATAAAAATACTCTTCCACGTCAAATATTTATTATATGACCAGAAATACACTATTGAGGGAGCGCGCAAACAACTAAAATCGGCAAATTTTGAAGAAATGATCAAATCTGGAGATTCTGCCTCAAAATTGAGCATAAGCACACCCGCCGAAGGAGAGAATAACCGTGAAGATAAATTGGTTAACACTCTCTCTACGATAAGAAGAGGATTGCTGGATATGAAGAAGCTGTTGGAAGATTAACCTTAAATTATATAATCTAAAACTGCATACACATCCCACTGTATGCGAATTAAGGCGCCTGACACCTAATCCCACCGCAGGCGCTTTATTTTATATATTCTTTCAGATTCTATTGCTTTTTAGCAAAAAATATAGGATAATTGGTTGATATAATTAAATTGAGTCAACAGAGAAAGGATTCACAGTGGAAGAGAAAGAAGTTCAAGCGCTATTGGAAAATGATTTCCCCGATTCAGACATAGCGATTGTAGATACACGGGGAAGCGGTGATCATTTTGAAATAATGGTAGTTTCAGATAATTTTGAAGGCGTACCAATTTTGGAAAGACACAAAATGATCCATTCCGCGCTTGGCGATAATCTTGGCGGCGCTATTCATGCCGTAGAGATAAAAGCCTATACAAAAAAACAATGGGAGAATGTCTCCTGAATTAGAAAGGAAGTATGAGTTATGTCAGAAGAGATTTTAAATCAGATAAAATCCGACGTAGATAAGAATAAGGTTATGCTGTACATGAAAGGTACGCCCGAAATGCCGAAATGCGGTTTTTCATTCAAGGCAGTTGAAATATTGAAGTCGCTTAATGCAAATTTCAATTCGATGGATATTCTCCCGGACCCGAATATTCGAGTAGTGTTGTCCGAATATTCGAATTGGCCAACCATTCCTCAACTCTTTGTTGATGGTAAACTTGTCGGCGGGTCTGATATTATGATGGAAATGTATGAGAGCGGCGATCTTCAAGAACTTATCGGCAGCATAGGCGCCATAAATAGCGAGACGGAAGAGGCTTCTTCTGCTTAACATATTATGAAGATAGAAAAAGCGACATTCGGCGCAGGTTGTTTCTGGGGTGTAGAAGCAGCATTCATGGCTGTTGAGGGCGTGGTGAGCGCTACATCAGGCTATTCCGGCGGAACAAAAGAAAACCCTACATATGAAGAGGTCTGCACAGGCAGGACAGGGCATGCGGAGGTAGTGGAGGTTGAATTCGATTCTGACAGAGTGAGTTATGAAACATTGCTTGATGAATTCTGGAAAAATCATGACCCCACTACTTTGAATCGGCAGGGTCCCGATGTGGGATCTCAATACCGCTCGGCAATATTCACTCATTCTCCTGAGCAGGCAAAAGCAGCTCTTGAATCTAAAGATCGTTTTGCTGATAACGGAACTTATTCAAATCCGATAGTGACGGAAATTGCCGAGGTAACGGAATTCTATCGCGCCGAAGAATACCATCAACGTTACTTCGAGAAGCACGGCATAGAATACTGTCCTGTTTGAAATAAGCAACTCATAATATTATAGCCTAAGTTCTCCTTGGACAGCCGAACATAAGTTTGTCATTGCCTGTCCGACTGATGTCAGGCTGGCGAGGAGTGGTGTAGCCACGACGTGGCAGCCGAAGACAGGCGCAAGCCAATGTGTTCTCGGAACTGATACTAAATTTTAGCCTTCTGATCATCCGGAAGAATCGGTTTTTCCATCTTCAACCAAAACTCCCGCTCTTATCAGGAATGGTCTGACTTCATTCCAAAATAGTTTCCAGTCACCTATAAGGTCGTTGTGCCCTTTGTCGTAGGTTATCAGCTCTCCGTTTCGCGATGCCGCAAGAAGCTTTTTGCTGTGTTTGTAGGGAATGAGCCTGTCTTTGCTGCCGTGAACGAACAAAACCGGTTCATCGTATGAACTGATAATATCAAGATTATCGAACCTGTCCTTTGCGAGGAATCCGGGAAGGTAATAATCCGAAGCCAAAGAACTTATATTTGAAAAGGGTGACATCAATATCATCGCTGCCGATTGTCGGGCGCCCGCAAGAGCGCAGATTACGCCTGTGCCGATAGATCTGCCGAAAAGAACAATACGCGCAGAGTCGACTTCCGGTTTGCTCAGAAGGGAATCGTAGGCGGTGATAAACGCCTCGGTCAGACTTGCCTCATCCGGCTTTCCCTCAGAGCGACCGTAACCGGGATATTCCACAAGCAGAACCGAGATACCCATTTCCCTGATATCGCTCACTATCGGAAGCCAGTAATCGATCAGCTCCGCGTTTCCGTGCGCGATGATCATCGCGGGAAGGGGGAGCTGCCCGGTACTGTCCGACGCGCGGAAATACCACGATTCGACCTTTCCCGAACTTGTTTCAAGCCAGATGCGTTCAAGTCCCGGCACACGGTCGTAAATGTCCGGCGGTATTCGTATGATATGACGCGGATAGATGATCCGCTTCTGCATAAAGAAATAGTAACCTGAATACATAACATAAAAGAATATTCCGAAGGAAAGATAACGCAGAGCTGTTTTTAAGAATGTTTCCAATATTTTTCTGTCCCTAATTGAGAGAACAATAACCCGCATAATACGGTTTTTAAGTCGGAGCGGCGAGATTTGAACTCGCGACCCCTTGACCCCCAGTCAAGTGCGCTACCGGGCTACGCCACGCTCCGTGCACTAGCTAATTTACTGATACAAACATCCAAATCAAAACTGAATTTCAGTGTGAAAATAATGAATTTGTCGTATTTTCTATACGGAAATGAAAGTAAGAAAAATAATCTATATGTTGAAAAATGATGGCTGGTACTTTTATATGAACTATTGGAGAAATAAATGCAATATGTAGTAATTATCGAAAAAACGGATACTAATTATGGCGCATATGTTCCGGATCTGCCCGGTTGTGTGGTTGTTGCGGAAACCCAATATGAAGTTAAAAAATTAATTCGGGAAGCAATTGAACTTCATTTAAAAAGCCTTCGTGAAGATGGAACTCCTATTCCTGAGGCAGTCACAATAAGTGAACTTATTGATGTATAGCATCAACTTGCACTGATTGAAGCTAAAAAAATATTTTAAGGCGCCGACCAGATAATCATCTTGTCCATAGTAGTATAGTGCAATATAAACAGGAAAATTGCGATGTAGGTCAGTATCATAAGCCCTACTTTGCGGATTCTGCGTTTATCCGGCTGTAATCTTACATGAGAAGCCGCCGAGGGCAACATCAGATTAAAACTTATTCCCATCACAGCTGAAATGGTTAACATACCTGTATTTGGAGAGATATAGAAGTTGTAGAATATCAGGACTATGAACATGACGTTCAGGGGAATTCCCAACGTTAGAAAAGCGCTCCCGTATCTATTCTTAGGTTCTTCCAATCCTGTCCACGCTTCTTCCAACAGCCTGGTGATCGAGTAGGACCCGTATAGAAGAACAGTACACTTCCGGATAGCGAAAAGAGCGCAGTAGAGAGAAGAGAGTCTAAACCTATCACACTTAAAGAGGAGATGTAATCGCTCTCACTGATCCAGAATAAGAGAGTAGCGGGGAGGGCGGAAGTAAGAAATGATGCCGTTGCTACAGTCACTATCATGAATCGAAGCGAAGGTCTATTTATTTTTCTGCTGATCAGTTTAAAAAGTATGATCCCTAATAAGAATACCGATATATTTCCCGCCAAATAATAGACAGAAAGCTTTAACGGCGCCATATCAGCGGGTATAGTGACGCTGACGCTTGTCAGACCGAAACCATGCCATTCGATTCCCAATAATAAGCTAACAATGCCGTGTCCGACCACCTCGTGAATAAACTTGATTGAGAGAAAAGAGATGTATGCGGAAGGAATCAAGACCGCCCAAATGAGACCATGCAAGCGGAGAGTCTGTATCGTTTTGTTCAGCAGATCATTATTCATCTCATACATAAATATATCAGATAATCGTATAAAGGCAAATATAAATGTCTATTAAAGTGTCATTATCAAATTTGTCATATGAATAATAGCTTTGGTGCATTATTAACTTGCGGATTTGTGGGTTTAGATTTACTTTTTCATTTGAATTTATGAAAATATTTAGATTTAACTGAAAGATGAATAGCCTTTAATTGAACCTGTTTGTGATCATTCCTGCATATAATGCGGAAAGCACTATAGCGCGTGTCATTCACGGATGCGTGTCGTTCATTCCGAGGGAAAATATCATCGTAATCGATGACGGTTCAACAGATAAGACCCGCTCTCTCGTCGAACAATCCGGAGCTACAATAATCGTGCATGACAAAAACAGAGGCAAGGGAGCGGCTTTACGCAGTGGATTCAGCGCTGCGTTAAAATATGATTGCGATGCGGTAATAACCTTAGACGCGGATCTGCAACATGATCCGACATATATCGTCAAGTTTCTGGACCTACATAAAAAACAGGAAGATTGGGGAATTATCATCGGATCACGATGGCGTTCAGGCACGAAGATGCCCTTAGACCGGAGATTATCGAATAGGATAACTTCGTTCCTTATCTCAATACGGACCGGACAAAAGATACCGGACAGTCAAAGCGGGTACCGGTTACTGAAACGAGAAGTGCTGGAAAAAGTGACAACGACTGAAGATCGCTTCATGGCTGAAACGGAGATTTTGTTAAAAGCATCATCATGTGGTTTTAGTATCGGGTCTGTTTATATTCCTACGATCTACAACGAGGAAGCCAGCAATATAAACAGATTCAGCGACACCCTGAAATTCGTTTCACTATATTTAAGGAGTTTTTTTTGGTAGAAGAAAACGTTAAGATCAGTTTTAATCCTTTGGTTTGGATTAGAAAATTATACGATTGGGTGCTTCATTGGGCGGAAACTCCCTATGGCGTGCCGGCGCTCTTTATGTTGTCATTCGCCGAGGCATCATTCTTTCCGATTCCGCCCGATGTATTGCTGATAGCATTGGCTGTGGCGATCCCAAAAAAGTCATTCAAGATAGCGATGTATTGCACGATCGCCTCAGTTTTAGGGGCGATGTTGGGATATACGATAGGAATGTTTTTCTTTGACACTGTTGGAAACCGGATAATAGAATTCTACGGCATACACGAGCAGTTCGATTATGTAGCGCAAAAATATAACGAAAATGCCTTCGCAGCTATCACGATCGCCGGGTTTACTCCTATTCCATTCAAAGTCTTTACAATAGCTGCGGGTGTTTTTGACATAAATCTGTTTGTGCTCTTATTCGCTTCGATTCTGTCAAGAGGGGCGAGGTTCTTTCTTCTTGCTGCTCTTATCTACCGATTTGGACCAACGATTAAAGTATTCATAGACAAATACTTCAATTTATTGGCAGTTGCTTTTATGCTGCTGCTTGGACTAGGGATGGCAGTAGTAAAGTACGTTATTTGATGAATTATACCTTGCTCAAAATATAGAACAACAGTAAGTTATTCCGCTGAATATAGAGCGGGGTGTGGCGCAGCCCGGCAGCGCGCTTGCTTCGGGAGCAAGAGGTCGCGAGTTCAAATCTCGCCACCCCGACAATGATTAAAATGCAGTTTTGTATTATTTTATTTTCTTATTAAAAAACTATTGATTTTTAATTGGTTTTTATGGACATTGTCCAAGTTCTGACCTACATGCAAAATAAATGTGTAGATTATTGACTTTAATGCTGGGAGAGAGATGAAAATATTCATTTCAAATTTATCGCTTTTGGTTACTGAAGATGATTTAGATCTTATCTTTAAACCTTTTGGTGAGGTGGGGGAAATCAAAATTCTACGTGACAGACAGAGTGATCTACCTATCGCATTCGTAGAGATGAAAAATGACGGTGAAGCGAGTGCAGCGATAAATGTACTTGACGGAATCGAAATTATCGGTCATACAATAAACCTTCGTATGAGAAACAATGATAGCGAAAGAAGAACCCCTGCCAATAGGAGGATCGAAGAAATTCGGCGAGCTCTTACGATTCGTCGCTCACCACAACTTAGAAGGTTGAATGTGGCAGCGTTTGATAGCTATGACAAACGCTCTGACAGTGATAGACGATCCATTTATGAAAGACGGGAGCTCGCTAAAAGGCGTATAGAAGCAAAACGAAGAGTTTCAATTGATCGGCGCGTTTTTGCCTAAAAAACAAATCTAATTTCTTACATCAACGACAGCAATTCTCTCATTTCTTGACTTGCAGTCTCTTTTTATGTATAATTCGGACTGTTAATTTATTAAAGAGATAATTTTATCGGGAGTTGCGGTATTAACTGATGTCTGAAATTTTTGACCACAAGAAGATCGAAGAAAAATGGCAGGAAAAATGGCGGGAAGAGAAAAAGTATAACATAGATCTTTCCGATTCCGAAAATAAGTTATATGCGCTTGTAATGTTCAGCTATCCATCGGGGGATAAGCTTCATATCGGGCATTGGTATAATTATGGACCAAGCGACACATGGGCTCGCTTTAAAAAGATGCAAGGGTTCAAGGTTTTCGAACCGATGGGATTTGACGCATTCGGATTGCCTGCCGAAAACTATGCGATCAAGCATGGAATACATCCGGCAGTTTCGACACGGAACAATATTGAATATATGACCACTCAACTCCGAAGAATCGGGGCAATGTATGATTGGGATAAGTACCTGAACACGTCTGACCCTGAATATTATAAGTGGACTCAATGGCTCTTTCTTAAACTCTTTGAAATGGGTCTCGCTCATAGAGAAAAAGCTCCCGTTAATTGGTGCCCATCGTGTCTTACCGTGCTCGCGAACGAACAGGTAAGAGAAGGCAAATGTGAACGGTGCGGTACTGACGTAGAACGAAAGGAACTGTCACAGTGGTTCTTTAAGATCACAAAATACTCTGATCGGTTATTGGAAGGACTTGATAAGATCAATTGGCCGAAATCAACAAAAATGATGCAGCGAAATTGGATCGGCAGATCAGAAGGTACGACCTTGTTTTTTGAGGTAGCCGGTCAAGATGAAACCATAGAAATATTTACAACTCGTGTTGATACTATATATGGCGCTACATTTATCGTAATCGCTCCGGAACATCATATCTTGAATCATGTGACAACAGATGACAAAAGTAAAGAAGTAACGGAGTATATCGAGAGCGTACAGAACAGAAGCGAAATCGAACGGATCACTACTGATAGAGAGAAGACCGGCGTTTTTACCGGCGCATATGCCGTAAACCCGATCACTAAAGAAAAAATACCTATATGGACCTCTGATTTTGTTCTGACGGGTTACGGTTCAGGAGCGATATTCGGGACTCCCGGTCACGATCAAAGAGATTGGGAATTCGCCACAAAATTCAATCTTCCTATCATACAGGTTATCGAGCCGTATAATAAAGAGGAAGTTGACTTGACTAAAAGTGTATGCAGCGGAGAAGGAATCTTAATAAATTCTGAATCCTATAATGGGCTGGACTACAAAGAGGGAATAGTCAAGATTACAGAAGAGTTGGAATCTCAAGGGAAGGGTCATCAGTCGGTAAATTACAGATTACGGGATTGGCTTATTTCCAGACAGCGTTATTGGGGAGCTCCGATACCGATAATCTATTGCGACAGCTGCGGAACGGTTCCGGTTCCTGAGGAAGATCTCCCCGTTATATTACCCGAAGATATTGACCTTGAGAAAAATATCGGCTCCGAAAATTCTCCGTTGGCTGAATCGGATTCATTTCTGAATGTTGATTGTCCGAAATGCGGATTAAAAGGCAGGAGGGAAGTGGATACGATGGATACTTTTGTGGATTCGTCCTGGTATTTCCTTCGATACACGAATCCTCATTACTCTGAGGGCGCTTGGGACAGTGAATTGGTAAATAAATGGCTGCCGGTGGATCAATATATTGGCGGTCAAGATCACGCTACAATGCATTTGTTATACGCGCGTTTCATATGCATGGCTTTATATGATAAAAAATTATTGAATTTTGAAGAACCGTTCACAAATTTATTTCATCAGGGCATCATCACTAAGGACGGCGTTAAAATGTCCAAATCCAAAGATAATGTCGTTAGTCCTGATCCTTTTATTGAAAACTATGGCTCTGATACATTTAGAATGTATCTGATGTTCATGGGGCCATACGACGAAGGCGGCGATTGGAATGATTCAGGAATATTGGGGATTCACCGTTTCTTGAATAGAGCGTGGCGCCTGTGCAGAGGTGAAACGGATATCAATATTAATGATAATTCGAATAAGAACCTGACAAGCGTAATGCACCGAACTATCAAAGAAGTTACAAATGACATTCAGGATATGCGTTTTAACACGGCAATCAGCAGAATAATGGAATATGTGAATGAAATGTATAAAGCCGAAGCTGTTAATAAGGACCTTTTAGAGAAATTAATACTCTTATTAGCGCCGTTTGCTCCTCATTTATCGGAAGAATTATGGGAGCAATTCGGACATAAAGGTTCACTGTTTGATCATAGATGGCCTGAATGGGACGATGAGATCGCTAAATCAGAAACTATCACAGTTGCAGTCCAAATATTAGGCAAGCTGAGAGGCACTTTTGAAATTAAATCAGGTGAGTCCGATGATGTTTTAGTTGACAGCGCTCTTGAACTGCCTAATATAAAAAAACATATGGAAGGTAAAACATTGCTGAAAAGTATTGTAATTAAAGACAAACTCGTGAACTTTCTGATAAAATAATGAGTGACCGATGGCAGCACACGTTTATTTATTACCGTTAATTCTCGTATTGACATATTCATGTGGGGATGATTTTAATGAAAACGATGATTTAGCCCGTTAAGCAGCCCTTAAAACTGAATTAGATTTGCTTGTAGGCGAGGCAAATTGCTCGGAATTAAACGAATGCAGAGCGCTGCCTTTTGGGGCAAAACCGTGCGGCGGTCCCTGGGAATATCTGATTTATTCGTCGATAAACAGCGATACTCTCAAAATACAAGAGAAGGTCGATGAGTATAACGATTGGAATGAGGTTATAAATGCACGGTACGGCTATTCATCAGACTGTAGTCAGGCAGAAGCACCACAATTACTCTGCCTAAACGGCAAATGTGTCGACAGAAATAAGGTGGAAGATACGCCCTAAAATGGTAGTATTATTGGATAACTCCTAACTATACATAATATATGTTATGCGTCGTTATAGGATTCCGCTTCTCTGCACCGTCCCTGTCTGAGAAACAGATCAGTAAAGGTTTCTCGAGAATTTCGATATAAATTCAGTTTCAGTGTCGGCAATATTCAAATTATCACTGTAAGTCGTCTCATATTTTGAGGCTAATTTATTTAATTCATCCGGATCTATCATACCTTGTGATATAGATAACTCCATAAATGCTTTAGCCGTCATGGAAAATCGTACAAGCATATCGATCGCATTGTTCATTTCCTTGATACTCCCATGCAAAAGGTCCAATCGTTTTTCAAATTCAATAAATTTCGTGTTAATAAGAGTAAAATCATCTATTTTCATTTTATCTTTAGACATCGCATACCTTCCTATTTTAATGAGCCTAATGCGTTAATATTCTCTAATTTTCCAAATGCAATTAACGTATCACCTTTTGATAAGGTGACATCAGACTTAGGATTAAAATTAATACTACCATCAGAGTCCTTAATCGCTGCAATCAGAATATTATAATCATCACGTATTTTAGAATTTTTTATAGATTTTCCTATCAAGGGTGATGAATCGATAATCGGTATTTCATCTATGACAAATCCTAAGGTTTCGCTTCCGGTTGTCAATTCTATAAATTCAACTGCTGAAGGTTTCAACAATATTTGTGCCATAGCATGACCCCCTGCATCATATGGATTTATTACTTTATCTGCCCCCGCTCGAAGTAAATTAGTAGTGCCTCTTTCGCTGACAGAGCGTGACACTATAAATAGAGAGTCGTTTAGAGACCTTGCAGTCAGCGTGCAATAAACGTTATCGGATACAGAATCAACTACGGTCACTAACCCTTTCGCTCTGGACACTCCCGCTTTTGTTAGTATTCCATCATCCGTTACATCACCCTCTAAATAATATAACTCGTGCTTTTGCAAGGAATCATCCGATTGCTCATTTTTATCTATCACGACATATTTTTTATTATTATTCTGCAATATCGAGCATATCTTCTTTCCCATTCTCCCATATCCTGCGATAATAAAATGATCTTCAAGTTTTTCAATTGAACGTTCCATTTTTCTCCTGAAAAAATAACGTGTTTCAAGTAATTTCTGTGTGACATAAGAAAAAGCGTAAGCAACAGAGCCTAAACTCGATAAAATTAAAATTATTACATGCCACCTGCCCATTGTTGAGAGTTCATGTACTTCATTGTAACCAACAGTGCTGATCGTTATTATTGTCATATAAACTGAATCGGCAAATGACCAGCCTTCAGTGATCATAAAACCGACTATACCATATAGCACTAATGAGAAGACGAGAGATAAGATTATTTTAAGCTGAGAGAAGTTATTCATCAGCCAGATTCTATTGCAGAATCGGATTCATTAAAAGATATTGTCTTGTTTCTACCCGCATTTTTGGCTTCATATAGCGACTTGTCTGCATTATAAATAAGAGAATTGACTGTTGCTTCGCCGTCTCCATGAAAAGAAGAAACACCGATACTTACCGTTATTGATAACGGTTTCTCATTGAATTCAAATTCTGTGGCTTCAATTTCTTTTCTTAGTCGCTCACAAGCGAGATACGAGTCATCATACTCACTACTGATAAGAAGCCATATAAATTCCTCCCCTCCATACCTTGCCACCACATCATGAGCTCTTTTCCCGTTATCCATTATTAAAGCAACTTGCTGAAGAACATAATCACCGGTCTGATGTCCATACGTATCATTGAATTTCTTGAAAAAGTCTATATCTATCATAGCGCAGCTCATTGGGAATTTATGCCTCTTAGACCTTGACAACTCACTTCTGAACAGGTCTTCAAGCGTTCTGCGGTTGGGAATATTTGTAAGCTCGTCTGTAGAAGATTGAAAGGCTATTTTGTCAATCCTTCCCTGTATATATAAGTATATAATGCTTAGTCCACCGACCGTAACTGCTAATTTCGACGCTATCCAAGGTCCGGGTAAACCGAAAAAGCCGCCGTTATCAAGAACCTGATAGCTGCTGTCGAGTGAATATAACAACAAATAGAGTTCGTTCATAAGCAGTGTCACGCTTGCTATCGCAAGGATGAAATAAATAAGCGATGCCCCTCCCTTCTGTTTGTGTCTTTTGTATTTCATATAGAACTGTATTGAGGATGTGAGAATAATTGTCCATATGGATGTGTTCATATAATGAACAAATACGATCGAACGTTGAAATTTATCCATTGGAGTATCATTCATGACCACTAAAAAGAGTAAATAAGCTAGAAACCCAATTGGTAGTAATAAAACTAATTTTCTCAAACAAAGCCGCCGTTAGTTTGTTACGCTAATTTAGTCTATAAATATATCCAATGAGGTATTGATTTACAAGCTACGAGGAGTATTTATATTTGATATTCATTGAGATCTTCGGCAAGTTCGACTATGCCTTTAAAATATTCATTAATGACAGAAATAGGATCTATACTATCCATTTCCGGATACATATGAGTAAGCAATAGTTTTTTTACATTCGCGCTCTCCGCGATTTGAGCGATTTCGGATGGCGTCATATGACCTTTTACTTTTGAACTATCTGGGAACGAACATTCTGCAACTGCAATATCCGCATCCTTAAGTAATGAAATCAGTCTGTCTCCTGTGTCAGTATCCCCGGTATAACTAAAGATTTTTCCACTATCCGATCTGAATCTATAACCGAGACTGTTAGGTTGATGATATGTTGAGTGGCAGCTGACTCTACAACCTCCCAATATTATTTCATCCTTTGCCTTCAATTCTTTGATAGTTATACTGTCATTGTCTTTATATACCCAACTACCTGCAAATCCATCCAAACGTATTATGTGTTCCAACATCCCTTCCGGACCGTATATATTCAACTTCTTGGATAATAACGGAGACGGATCATGTTTACGCGCAAACAGCAGTGGAAGTAATTCTGCAGTATGGTCAACATGAAAATGTGTGTACATGATAGTTTGTATCGAACTGTAATTAATTCCTGCCTTGGCAATTTGTCGCAGTGTCCCGCTGCCTCCATCCAATAGTATTTTATCATCCCCTGATTCTAATAAGTAACCGGAAGGCGCCCTTCTTTTGCTTGGGACGCAGCTCCCTGAGCCGAGAATAATGAGTTTCATCGCCAAGAGGATAAATTATTCATTAGAAGGAAGCTCATCGTTAAGCCAATCCAGGTAATCCCGGCTTCCATCTAATACGGGCAGAGCAATTATCTCGGGCACCTCGTAACTGTGAATAATTTTCACTTCTTCCGTGATCTTTGCGACCAACGATAATCTGGTTTTCGCTGTAATAATAAATTCATCCGATTTTTCAATACTCCCTTTCCACCAATAAGAAGATGATGTTTTAGAGCTTAAATTTGCGCAAGCGATCAGACGTTTGTTCAGAAGTGTTGATATAATTTCTTCTGATTCACTTTCTGAAGAAGCTGATATTAGCACTACCGCAAACTCTGTCATACTATTTTCTTTTTACTGATTATTCGTATTGTCGGATATCCTCATACTATTATGTACGCCAGGCAGGATTCGAACCTGCGACCTTTGGCTTCGGAGGCCAACACTCTATCCAACTGAGCTACTGGCGCGTATTACACTTACTTTATCTATAATACCGAGAAATCTTTTCAAAAGAAATTTAATAAATAATTGAATCTACTTAATTAAACGATCCACCGGCAGCTATAACACAATTTTTCATCAGCATGATTATCGTCAAGGGGCCGACTCCGCCAGGTACGGGAGTTATCGCAGAGGCTTTATCCACAACCGAATCAAAATCAACATCACCCACAAGCCTGTATCCGGATTTTTTGGTAGGATCTTCAACCCTATTTGCTCCTACGTCAATTATGACGACTCCCTCTTTGATCATGGAAGCGTCCAAGATATTGACGCTCCCCGCGGCAGCGATAATTATATCGGCGTTCAAGGTATGGAAAGACAAATCTTCCGTAGCCGTATGACACAGAGTGACAGTTGCGTTGCCTCCCTTACGTTTTTGGGTCAACAGATTCAGTAATGGTCTCCCGACAATTCTGCTTCTTCCGATTATTACTAAGTTCTTACCGGCAGGATCATTTCCGCTTCTCATCAGTATTTCAATTATGCCTGCCGGCGTGGCAGGAATGAAACCTCCTTCGCCGAGAGTAACTTTTCCTACATTGACTGGGTGAAAACCATCCACATCCTTTTCTGGCAGAACTTTGGAAAGAGCTAATTTTTCGTCTATCTGATCTGGCAGCGGCAGCTGAACGAGTATCCCGTGGATTTCGTCATCTGAGTTAAATTGCTCTATCAGAAGATGCAATTCTTCTTGTGAAATATCCGAACCCGGACGTGAGTCTTTTGTTTTAATACCCAATTCTTCACACATCTTCTGTTTCATGCGAACGTAAGTATTCGATGCAGGATCATCTCCCACAAGAATAACGGCGAGACCGGGAGTGATATTTCTATTTTTAAGATTTACTAATTCGTTCTCTATTTCACTGCGAATTTCCTTAGCGATCTCTTTACCATTTATTATTTTCATCGAATCATCATCACTTTGCAAAAGAGACGGAGCGCTGTTCTCTTATGAGCACTACTTTTATCTGACCCGGATAGGTTAATTCAGCTTGAATTTTGTCGGATATTTCCGTTGAAAGAGCATCCATTGAAGCATCATCAACCCGATCATTTTCGACAACCACCCTGATTTCCCTTCCTGCCTGAATAGCATATGATTTGGAAACACCTCTGAAAGATTCTACTAATTTCTCCAGATCGGTCATCCTCTTTATATAAGCTTCAAGTGTATCTCCTCTTGCCCCCCTTCTTGCTCCGCTAATGGAATCAGCCGCTTGAACGAGTGCAGAGATCGGATTTGTCATCTCAACCTCTTCATGGTGAGATTCTATAGCATTGATGATGATATCATTATCGATGTATTTTCGCACTACGTTCGCTCCGGTAATTGCGTGTGGACCTGTGGTATCTTTATCAAGAACTTTCCCTATGTCGTGAAGTAAACCCGATATTTTCGCAATATCGCCGTCAAGCGACAATTCAGCTGCCATTAAACCCGCAAGCATACCGACCTCCACGCTGTGCTTCAGTACGTTCTGTCCGTAACTCGTTCTATAATTCATGCGACCGAGCAGTTTCATGATCTCATCATGCGGGCGTGGTATATTTAACTCGAGGATTGAATCTTCCGCGGCAACCTTCATAAAATCGTTTATTTCTTCTTTCGTCTTTTTAACGACTTCCTCGATTCTCGCTGGATGAATGCGACCATCAGTTACTAAAGTTTCAAGAGATAAACGAGCTATCTCCCTTCTGACAGGATCAAAACCGGATATAACGACCGCTTCCGGAGTATCATCTATTATGACCTCTATTCCTGTAATCGACTCGAACGAACGAATATTTCTCCCTTCTCTGCCAATGATCCTGCCCTTCATGGAATCACTCGGTAAATGAACCACTGACACACTATTCTCGGATGAATGATCGGCTGCGCAGCGTTGTATGGCGGATACTATTATCTTTTTTGCTTCCAATACCGCGGTTCTGATACTTTCATCTTTTATTTCCTTCACTTTCAGAGCTGAATCTTGGCGAGCTTTTTCCATCAAATTTTTCATTAATATCTCCTTTGCCTCTTCTTGAGATATTTTGGATATATTTTCGAGTTTAATATTTTGATCTTCGATGAGCTCGCTGAATTTCTGGTCTTTTTTCTTTAGAAGCCTTGATCTTTCATCTAAATCCTCTTCGGATGAAATAAGGTTTGATTCCTTCCTATCAAGCAGATCCGATTTACGTTCGATTCCTAATTCTCTTTGGTTTAGACTGTTCTCCCTATCTTGCATTAGTTTTGATTTCTCGCTTAGCTGGTTTTCAACCTCTGATTTCATTCTAAACGAAGCATCTTTCGCCTCGACCAATATCTCTTTTTCAATCGTCTTGGCTTCTTTATTGGCTCTTTCAATAATACTTGCGGCACTCCTTTCCGCGCCAATAATTTTGTTCTTCTGGAATTTCGCTGATACTATCCAACCGATCAGGGTGCCGGTCGCCCCGACAAACAGCAGAAATATTACTTCGCTGAATGTCATTGGATGATACCATAGATACTTGTTCTGAATGAAATAAAAAGAGCAAGATCTGCATTCGGAATATTCATGTTAATTTCATATTCCCTCGCCAAAAAGAAAAATCGTTTTTATTGGATAAAATATTGAAGGTATTAGTTGATGCCGATTATCTCAGTCGGTGCTTGTGGTGCCTTCTAAAGTTTCTTCTAATTGTTCAACGAGCGCTTTAGCTTTTTCTTCGAGATCGTCTGTTTCAACGGACTTATCACTTTTTTGACTGAAAAGCTCGTCGGTAATATTCATTGCAGCTAATATGGCTACCCTCAACGATGATTCAAAGGGAACGTTCGCGTCAACCTCTTTCATCTTACCGTCTACATATTCTGCTACACTCTCTATATATGCTTTATCTGCGTCGCCTTTAACAGTATATTCTTTTCCGTAAATATCAACTTTGACTAAATTATCCGGTTTTTCCATTGACTAAGGTAAATCCTCTGTGTTATTAGAGTTCATTAGGAACACTTTGCAGAGTAATTATATTTTATCAAGTACATGCAACATTTCATCAACTTTTTGTAATAATTCCGATTTATTCTTTGAATCAAAATCCATGGTGACGGAATTTTCGGATGTTGATGTTTCATTCATTCTTGAACGTAATTCTACATTCTCTCGTTTTAGTTTATTAATTTCATCGATTGCCTGTTTAATTTTCGATTCAAGAATATTAAAATTGTGTGCTTCCATATATATTACTCCGAATTATACTCTCAAATTAGCATTTAAAGAATCAGACGCAACATTAATTATGCCTTCACATATTTTATCGATCTCCGACTCTTCTAAGGTTCTTTCGTTGGACGAAAATATCAGATGATATGTAATACTTTTCTCATTTTCTTTTAAAGGAGATCCTTTATAGACCGAGCTAATTTTGAAACTTTTCAATAAATCTGTATTGGTTCCCTCAAATATGGCAGTCAATTTCTCCGATTGCATCGAATCATCTATAATGAACGACAGATCACGCATTATTGATGGATATTTGCTCGGTTCTAAAAATGAAATATCCTTTTTCATCTCTTTAAGTAATAAACTAACCTCAAGTTCAAAGTAAAATACTCCAACTTCCAAATCAAATTCTTTTAAAACCGGCTGAGATATTTCACCCATAAACCCTAACTTACTACCGTTATCAATGATGTCATACCTATTATGATATGAATTGTTAGAGGATTCAGTGAAAGTAACAGTTGAAAAGCCAATAGCTTTCAGATACGCCTCAACTACTCCTTTAAGGAAAAAATAATCAGCTGAACTGTTTTCGCCGATCCAATTTCCGCTGCTTAACTCCCCGGCAATTATTGCTGCTACCTTATGGATTTCTTCGACGCCGGTTTCTGATTTTTTATCAGGTGTAATGACAATTCCATCTTCAAACAGCTTGACCGATTTTCTCTGTCGATTAAAGTTATAGCTCACTGCCTCGAGCATTCTCGGCATTAAAGACGACCGCAAGCACTCCATATCCATACTGATGGGATTTGTCACCCTTACAGGTTCGTCTGAGTCCCCGGATAACTTCCATAATTTATAGGGCATTAAACTATTTGTATAAATTTCACTAAAGCCGAAACCAACAAGCATGTTCTTCAGTTTGATATTTTGTGATTCATTGTTATTTGGACTTGATGAAAGCGGAATCAATGCATGTTCTGATGGAGGTATTTTGTCATAACCGACAATCCTCGCCACCTCTTCTATAACGTCAATTTCCCTTTCTACATCGGGTCGGAAGGAAGGAACAAGGAGTTCATAATTATCGTCTTTTTCCGATCTGATTTCATATTCGAGCCTATTCAGTATCTCTTTAACGGTAGTTTCAGATACCTCCATGCCTATAACGGAATTGACGCTTTTCTGTCTTAATCGAATTTTTACTTTATCTATTATGGAAGGATAAATATCAATTATCCCCTTCGACAGTTCTCCTCCGGCAGTCTCAAGTATAACAGAACAAACCCGGTCAAGAACGAATTCAATATCGTTGGGGTCGCAGCCTCGTTCAAACCGTTTAGACGCTTCAGTGTATAATCCGAGTTTTTTTGAGCTTTTTCGTATTTTACCGGGGTCGAAATATGCGCATTCGATTAAAAGATTTATGGTGTCATCACTGACTTCAGAATTTTGCAATCCCATTATGCCGCCGATACCGACCGGTTTTTCCTCATCACACACAAGGACAGTATCTTCAGGTAATTTATGCTTGATGCCGTCTAACGTAACGACTTTCTCATCTTTGATTGATGAACGAATTATGATCTTATTCCCGCTTAATTTATCCATGTCGAATGTATGGATAGGATGACCGAGCTCCATCAATACATAGTTGGAAGCATCTACAATGTTGTTTATAGATCGTATTCCAATGGCTCTTAAACTTTTACTTAACCATTCCGGTGATTTATCTATCTTCACATTTTTAATTATTCGAATGGCGAACCTGGGACATCCGACCTTATCTTCAATCTCTACAGAATATTCCGATGAAGCATCAACTTTCGATTCATCCAATTTAAACGATGGTTTCTGCAGATCAAGATTTAGAATTGCGGAAAGGTCTCTTGCCACACCTATATGGCTTAATGCATCAGGCCGGTTGGGAGTTAAATCGAGTTCGATCAGCGTGTCGCTGGTATCATACAAATCAGAAAAAGGAGTGCCGATTTTCCATTCATCCGGCAGCACCATAATGCCTTCATGGGAATCGGAAATTTGAAGCTCCTTTTCAGAACATATCATCCCTCTCGATTCTTCTCCTCTGATCTTTGCTTTTTTTATTTTAAAATCTTCGGGTAATACAGTACCCACCGTGGCTACCGGAACCTTCATGCCTGCTCTGACATTTGGAGCGCCGCAAACGATAGGTAATTCTTCATCGGCGCCTATGTCAACTTTGCATAATGAAAGCTTATCAGCGTTGGGATGTTTTGTGCACTCTTTTACTTCACCAATCAGAACGCCGTCAAATGAATTGCCTTTTTTAAGAGAACTGACTTCCAAGCCGGCCATGGTGAGTAATTCAGAGATCTCTTCAGGAGATTTTTTGATACTGATATATTTTGATAACCAATTAAGGGAGATTTTCATGATCTAATATTAAAACTGTTCTAAGAAGCGAAGGTCGCCGTCATAAAAATATCTTATGTCTTTTATACCGTATCGCATCATTGTGGTTCTCTCTATGCCTAACCCCCAAGCGAATCCACTATATACTTCCGGGTCGTAGCCGACATTTCTAAGTACGTTCGGATCGACCATTCCGGATCCAAGGAGTTCGAGCCATCCTGTATGCTTACAGACCCTGCACCCCTTTCCTTCGCAGATAATACAGGAGACATCCATCTCGGCGCTTGGTTCCGTAAAAGGGAAATAACTTGCCCTGAAGCGGGTTTTTACGTTACTGCCCAATAATTGTTTTGCGAAGGATATCAGTGTTCCTTTCAGATCCGCAAGACTGATTCCTTTATCAATATATAATCCCTCAATTTGATTGAATACGCAGTAACTACGGGCGCTTATCGCCTCGTTTCTATAGACTCTACCTGGAACGATGACCCTTACCGGAGGAGTTGTTGAAAGCATAGTGCGAATCTGAACAGGGGAAGTATGTGTTCGAAGCATCGTATCATCAGTTATATACAAGGTATCCTGCATATCACGAGCCGGATGATTTTCCGGAAAATTCAAAGCGGTAAAATTATAATACTCCGTTTCAACTTCCGGTCCTCTCGCTACTTCAAAACCCATTCGGGTAAATATATCCAACATCTCTTCCCATACTTGAGTCAAAGGATGCTTTTTCCCAAGAGAGATTTCCACACCCGGCAGAGTATTATCAAAATCAGGAGACGAGTCTGATTGTTTTTCGCTGTTTGCCTTCTTTAAAGCTGACTCATAATTGGTATTGAAATACTTTTTTAACTCGTTTACAGATTTGCCGAAAACAGGTTTTTCATTATCGGGCAAGTCCTTCATAGACTCCATCAAAGAGGCTATGATCCCTTTACGGCCTAAGTATTTTATACGTAGTTCTTCTATTGAAAGTAAATCTATGGAATTTTCTAAATCGCTGTCAAATTCCTTACGAAGATTATCGTTATCCGGAAGAGTCATACAGGCATATTATTATGATGCCTTTTTGACCTTCTCTGAAATTAGACTGAATGCTTCAGGGTCATTAACGGCAATATCGGATAATACTTTCCTGTCTAAAATTATTCCAGCTGCATTCATTCCTGCGATAAAATTAGAATAGCTTAGTCCATTAAGACGCGCAGCAGCATTAATTCTCACAATCCAAAGTCGCCTGAAGTCGCCCTTCCTCTTTTTCCTGTCCCTGTAACTGTACATCAGCGCTTTGTCAACGGACTCTTTTGCAGTTTTGTAAAGTTTACTTCTACCTCCACGATATCCTTTGGCAGCTTTAAGAATTTTTTTGTGCCGGCTCTTTCTCGCAACGGCATTGGTAGTTCTTGGCATCTATCTAAATCTCCTAAAATCTATTTTGATATTAACAATCTAATATTTTTTTCTTCCGGTTTACTTACATGCGTGCTTTTCCGGAGGTTCCTTTTTCTCTTTGTAGACTTCTTATTTAGAATGTGGCTTGTATAAGCTTTTTTCCGTTTTACCTTACCGGACTTTGTGGTCTTAAAACGTTTTGAAGCTCCTCGGTGACTTTTCATTTTTGGCATTTTTATTTTTCCTGATTAATTTTTTATTTTGGCATAAAGAATGCCGTTATAAAACGACCTTCTCGAGAAGGTTGAGAGGCAATAATTGAGATATCTTCAAGTTCAGCCTTAATTTTATCCATCAACATATCACCATATTCCAAATGAGTCATCTCGCGACCACGGAACATGACGGTAATTTTTAATTTATTCTTTGCTTCCAAAAACTTTTTTGCCTTCTTAATTTTTGTCTGGAAATCATGTTCTTCTATCATCGGTCGGAATCTGACTTCCTTAACGTGTATAACGTGCTGTTTCTTTTTTGCTTCCTTATCTTTCCTTCGTTTTTCGTACTTAAACTTTCCATAGTCCATTAGCTTACAAACTGAGGGGTCAGCATCAGGAGCAATTTCTACTAAATCGAAACCTCTATCATTCGCAATTTCAAGAGCTTCAGTTGAAGTCATTACGCCAAGCGCTTCACCATCTTCGGCTATGAGTCGAACTTGAGAAGAATTAATTTCTTCATTAATCCTTGCGTCGTTACTCGGTTTATTTCTTCTCAATTTAGATTATTCAATCTTCGTTCTGTAATCTCTTCTTTTATCTCTTTAATAAACTCCTCCAATGGTTTCTGGCCCTGATCGCCTGTCAGATGCTTGCGAACGGAAACAGACGAATTTTCGGTTTCTTTCTCGCCAACAACCAACATATATGGTATCTTCATAGTTTCGCTTTCGCGAATTTTTGCTCCCATTTTTTCCGATCTACTGTCAAGATTAACTCGTACACCTGTCTTTATCAAGCTTTCGTATACTTTTGTTGCATATTTAATATGTTTTTCTGATATGGGGATGACCACCACTTGTACCGGGGCTAACCAGGTAGGGAAATTCCCTGTAAAATGCTCTATTAGCACACCTATAAACCGCTCAAATGAACCGAAAATTGCCCGGTGAATCATTACAGGTCTTTGTTTTTTATCATTTTCATCTATATAGTTCAGCCCAAATCGCTCGGGAAGAACAAAATCAAGTTGAATAGTAGCTAACTGCCATGATCGGCCTAATGCGTCTTTGACTTGTATATCTATTTTCGGCCCGTAAAAGGCTCCATCTTTTTCATTCAACTTATAATCTATATTCTGAGTGTCGAGAGCGGCTTTAAGCGCTACTTCAGCTTTATCCCATAACTCAGGGTCACCAAGAGCTTTATCCGGTTTAGTGGCGAAATAATACTTCGGTTCAAACCCGAAAATGGAGTAAAAGTCACTGATGAGTTTCATGCAACCGTTTACCTCTTCGGTTATTTGGCTTGGAAGTAAAAAAAGATGAGCATCATCCATCGTAAACTGTCTAACTCTAAATAAGCCGCCCAAAGCGCCCGAAACTTCATTTCTGTGCAATCTGCCAATTTCTGCGATCCGAATCGGCAGATCCCTGTAAGATCTGGTTTTTGCGGCGTATATGTAGGTTGATTCGGGGCAATTCATCGGTTTTAAAGCATAAACTTCCTCTCCATCTTCAACTACAAACATGTTGTCCCGATAATAATCCCAATGACCTGATTTTTCCCAAAGAGATTTCTTGACAAGCATCGGAGTTGATGCTTCCACATATCCGGCTTCATCCAGCTTTTCTCTTAAATATTTTTCAAGCTCCCTGATCAGTATCATGCCGTTAGGCAGCCAAAATGGAGAACCGGGTGCGATATCATGGAATGCGAACAATTCGAGCTCTTTCCCTATCTTGCGGTGATCTCGCAGCTTTGCTTCCTTTAATCTGTTCAGATGCTGTTCAAGTTCTTTTTCATTAGAATAAGAAGTGCCGTAGATTCTTTGTAGTTGTTGTCTTTTTTCATCTCCTCTCCAATAAGAACCTGCTATTTTAAGCAGTTTGAAAGATTTTATTTTTGAAGTCGACGGAATATGAGGACCCCTGCACAGGTCTGTCCAATCATTTTGGGTATAGATCGAAACCGTTTCATCCTCTATCTCCGAAAGAATTTCGAGCTTATATTCTTCTCCCTTCTCTTTGAACATTCTTATTGCATCATCCCTTTGAATCGTCTCTCGTGTGAATTCATGATCACCACTGATTATTTCTGCCATTCGTGTTTCTATCTTTTCGAGGTCATCAGTTGTAAACGGTTTTTCTGTATCGAAATCATAGTAAAAGCCGTCGGCTATCGGTGGACCGAGAGTCACTTTTGTACCCGGGAATAACTCTTGGACGGCTTGAGCCATTATATGACTTGTGCTGTGCCAGATAATTGTTTTCGATTCTTCACTTTTATCGGTTAATATTTCTATCTTGGCGTCTTCAAGAATAGGACGAGAAAGATCATAAAGCTCACCGTTAACTTTAATGGAGAGCGCTGCCTTCGCTAAACCGGCGCCAATCGCAGAAGCTACCTCATTTCCGGTAACACCATTGGAGTGTTTTATTATAGTTCCATCCGGCAGTGTTATTTTAATCTCTTCTTTCATTCGTGTAGGCGGTACTGGACTCGAACCAGTGACTTCTTGCGTGTCGAGCAAGCACTCTAACCAACTGAGCTAACCGCCCCTTTAAGCTATTTACGCTTCGAGTAGTTTGTTCTGAAACTACCGTTAAAACGTTATATTCCATAGCTTTGCAAAAGTAATTCATTATGAAATGCATGTCAAGAGATAAAAGATTTATTCAAGATTTTTAATGGAATATCAGCGAAATTAAAGATTATTCGATATATCCAAGAGTTTGATTATAGAACATATTATTTTCCAACAATTCAACAGATCTCAATATCACCTTATCGGTAAGGAATATAGATTCATATCTCCCTTTAGTTCTTCCGATCATTTCAGATATTTCCCGGGAGAGAACTGATTTTATTATTCCGACATCCGTTTCAGTGAATTCATCCTTAAGACTATAAAACTTACTTTCAACCGCCTTGATTTCATCTACGACATTTTCAGGATATTGATTTGCTTCGAGCGCCTTTATCAAAGATGTGTAAGCCTTTCTCACATCACTATCGTATTTAAAATCTGAATTTACAATAAAATCAATGAATTCGATCACGTCTGAATCCTCAAGAGTAACAGGGGCGATTGCTTCAGGATGCTTCGTTGTCCAAATGCCTGAATATTTATAGAACATATTCTTGCGCCAGAGATCGGAGATAAGTTTTGAAGATTTTGGAGACTCCACTATGACGTCTGGAGTAATTCCGCCTCCGCCGAAAACAGCTCTGCCGTTCAAAGTGGCGAACAGCGAATCACTCTCGTCGCGAATAATCGAAGAGCCTTTGTGGAAATAATCCTCTTTTTGTATCAGTCTGCCGCTTGGGATATAATATTTTCCGGTTGTTACCTTTACTTTCTTATCATAAGGCAGCGAAATCACCGATTGAACCAGACCCTTGCCAAATGTCTTATTACCTACTATTACACCCCTATCGAGGTCCTGCACCACCCCAGCAAAAATCTCGCTTGCGCTTGCGGAGCCGGCATTAACAATTACCACAAGCTCGATATCTCTGTCAATGATAGGATTTTTTTTCGAGTAGTGTTTTTTATTCATCTGG
The DNA here is from genome assembly GCA_004402915.1 of Fidelibacterota bacterium MT.SAG.2. Taxonomy (GTDB): domain Bacteria; phylum Fidelibacterota; class SORT01; order SORT01; family SORT01; genus SORT01. Next base: position 47,094 of record SORU01000006.1, on the reverse strand, counting down.
CGAATTCTTCCTTTGGTAGATACAAGCAGTTCGCCTTTGTCTATGAACATATCGCTAATTTTTAACGCTGCATCCAATAATCCACCGGGATTATCCCTAAGATCGATTATTACGCCTTCAAGACCATCGTTTATCAATTCAGTCAGAGACTCTTTAAATTTGGACACTGAACTCTTGGAAAAACCTGTAAGTCTTATATAGCCGATGTTCTCTTTGATGAATCCGGAATAAATCACCTCATTCAAGATTATTTTTTCTCTTACCAATATGAAATCAATTGCCCCGTTGAATCCATGACGGGATATTTTCAATTCTACTTCTTCACCTTCCGGTCCCCTGATCATATCTGCAGCAGCGTCAAGTTTCAATCCGGCTGTACTTAAACCGTCTATTTTTATTATTTTATCGCCGGCTATTATCCCGCTTCGTCCTGCCGGAGTTCCTTCCATTGGAGAGATAACTGTTAGAGAGTCTCCTCTCATCCCAAGCCTGATTCCCACACCGCCATAACTGCCGGTAGTCAGCATATTGATCCCGCTGCTATTTTCGGGAGAGTAGTATGCTGTATATGGATCCAAAGTCTTGAGCATCCCCCTTATCGCAGCCTCTATGAATGATTCAGGGTCGATTTCGTCTACATAAGTAGAACTTACCTGCTTATATACTTGACTGAATAATTTTAGTCCTTGACTGATCTTTAAGTAGTTATCAGGTGCGGAAAGCAAGCTGCTTCCTGTGTAGAGTAACAGAACAAACACGAATATCGCGCTGTAAGAGAGTAATGTTTTAGATACTTTCACTATTCCCTTCAGGAGCTATTTCAATCCCCTCTTTCTCTAAGAGAGTATGAATTTTATTCCATGCGATGTCAGTCAGCTGCTCAATGTCTTCACTTCCGTCGAGAATAACTATTCGATTAGGATTATTTTCTGCTATCTCCCTGAATCCTTCTATTACTTTCTTTTTAAATTCAATACTTTCCAATTCAATCCTATCTCGCTTCCCTATTGTGCTTGACCGCTTTTCTGCAAGATCGACACTTACATCAACTAAAAAGGTCAGATCAGGTTCGATTCTGTTAGCAGCTTCACTGGTTAAGGCATTAATGAATTCCATGTTTATCCCCCTGCCATAGCCTTGATATGCAGTGGTAGAGTCGTAATACCGATCGCAAATTACTATATCATTCTCGTGCAGTCCCGGAATTACCATCTCTTCTGTTAGTTGTGCTCTTGCGGCGGAGTATAACAATACTTCAGTTATCGCCACCATTTCGGTATGCTTCGTGTTCAGTAATATTTGACGAATCTGCTCGGATATTCTCGTACCTCCAGGTTCTCTGAATAAAACTGCATTAAATCCATTCTCTTGCACTCTGCGGAGAAGGGAGTTTGCTTGAGTAGATTTTCCCGAACCGTCTATTCCTTCAAACGTGACGAAAATACCTTTTGTTTCCTTCTCATTCATTTTCGTAATATTCGATTCCGAGATGAGTTATCTGTTCTTCTTCCATCATATATCTAAGTGTATTTTTCAATTTCGCCTGTTGAATGAAAAGATCGTGTTCCGGATATAAACCGGGTGCGGTGAGAGGGCTTTTATAATAGAATGACAGCCATTCCTGGATTCCTGACATACCTGCTCTTTTCGCAAGGTCCATGAAAAGTGCGAGGTCAAGAACTATTGGAGCGGCAAGTATACTGTCCCTGCAAAGGAAATCTATCTTTATCTGCATGGGGTAACCCATCCAACCGAATATATCTATGCTATCCCAACCCTCTTTATCATCACCACGCGGCGGATAATAATTTATTCTCACCTTATGATAAAAATCCTTGTAAAGTTCAGGATGTTTATCAGGCTGCAATATATATTCTAAGACGGAGAGTTTACTTTCCTCTTTCGTCTTGAATGATGCGGGATCATCTAAGACTTCTCCGTCTCTGTTGCCGAGTATATTCGTTGAGAACCAACCGTGAAGACCAAGTAATCGCGCTTTCAAGCCGGGAGCGATGATGGTCTTAATGAAAGTCTGCCCTGTTTTAAAATCCTTACCGGATATCGGAACTTTTTCTTTTTCAGCCAATTCATACAGAGCGGGAATATCCGTTGTAAGATTAGGCGCGCCATTGGCGAAAGGTACCCCCTCCTTTAAAGCTGCCCAGGCATAGATCATACTCGGAGCAATATCGGGGTCACTCTCTTTTAATCCTTTCTCGAACGAATCTAAAGATGCGTGGACATCCCCGGATTTAATGTAAGCTTCGGTACTCGCAGCCCATACAATAACAATTCTGTCCAAGTCGTTTTTTTCTTTGAAATCTCGTATGTCTTGCCTTAGTGCTTCGCCTAACTCATACTTTGACTCGGCTTCTTTTACCCAGCTGCCTTCGATATTTTTAATATAATTCTTATCGAACACTGCCTTCATTGGTTTAATTGCAGAGAGAAAATCTTTTATCGGTTCAAGATCCTCATTTTTTAAAACCCCGCTGTTTTTTGCGGCACTGTACATATCTTCTTCAAATATGTCCCATCCACCAAAAACTATGTCCTTAAGACCTGCTAATGAAACAAAATCATTTATCTTTGGCGATTTATCTTCGGTTCGCTTACCAAGCCTTATCGTACCAAGTTGTGTCAACGAACCAACAGGTGTATGCAATCCTTTACGTACCGACTCAACACCGGCTATGAAGGTAGTAGTGACAGCTCCCATTCCGGGTAGGAGTATTCCTAATTTCCCCTCCGCTTTAGGTATGTTATTACCTCTTAACATCTATCTGTTCCCCTAATTCTCTTATTTAAAAAACATTACTAATTTATTATTTACCCACTTTGGCCGTCTCATTTTTCGCCCTCTCTTTTGCACTCTGATAAACGTAGATAATTCGTTGTATTGCCGTAAAATTAGATAATATTGCAATCACCCAGATCGCAAGCATCAAGAATAGTTCTTTTATCAGTGGCAATTCTCCAATGATAGCTCCAACAGAGATATATGCGATTCGCTCCGGTCGCTGCATCATTCCAACTGTACATTCAAATCCCAATCCTTCAGCTCTCGCCCGCACATAGCTCACCATCACCGACCCTCCCAAAGCCGCAAAAATCGCAACAGAAGTCCAGTAAGAGTCATGTCTGACAAAATGAACAGCAATGCCAAAGAACATGATAATTTCAGAATAACGATCCATGACTGAATCATAAAAAGCGCCAAAATTGGATTTTTTATCACTGTCTCTTGCTATTTTGCCGTCCATCGTATCGCAAACCGCGCCGAGTACGATAAATATTCCCCCAAGTCGTAAGTATGATAATGCGAAAAATATTGCGCCGACGATTGTAAATATTGTTCCCAATGTAGTAAGTGCATTAGGATTAATATTCAGCGATCTGAAAAAATCCGTTAATGGCAGTATTATACTTAGATATCCCTTTACCAAAAATGGGGGTATAGGATTAAATCCCTCCTTATAAATTTTGTCATTATATTCTTCCGGTATTTCGACTTTATTTTTCATTTCGTTCCACCAAAATAACAAATTCACCTTTCGGCTTTCGTTCAGCGAAGATTGCTATCAAATCAGACAAATTACCTCTCAGAAATTCTTCATTTATTTTTGTCATCTCCCGACCTATTGCTGCCTTCCTGTCACCAAGAAAGCTCCTAAGATCCCGCAATGTTTTTAATATTCTATGCGGTCCTTCGAAAATTACTATTGTAACGTCATACTCTGCAAGTTGTTTAAGTCTTTTGGTTCTACCTTTTTTTCTTGGTAAGTAACCTTCAAAACTGAATCTGTTTATTGATAGTCCGGATACAATTGCAGCAGAGATCAGTGCGGAAGGTCCCGGTATAGGAGAAATTTGCAGCTCATTCTTGATAGCCTCTCTAATTAAATAAAATCCGGGATCGGAGATAGACGGTGTTCCGGCATCGGAAACAAGAGCAATAGATTTACCATTTTTTAGCATTTCGATCAAAGAGGGAGTTTTATGTTCCTTATTATGATCGTGATAGGGAGTCATCTTGGTGTGTATCTCATAATGATTCAATAATTTACCGGTTCTGCGCGTATCCTCGCAAGCCACTACATCAACTGTTTTTAAGGTTTCTACAGCTCTGAAAGAAATATCTTCAAGATTACCGATAGGCGTTGCCACTATATATAATATTCCTTTCTCCAACTGACATCTAAATTAAGATATATGACTTTTGATGGACTGTTCAATTATCTCGATACCTCTGTCAATATTATCTGTAGAGATATTGAGAGACGGTCTGAATCTAATAGATTTTTCGCCGCAACCGAGAATCAGGGCGCCGTTATCCATAATTTTTTCGATTAATTTATTTCTGTCATCTGATGTTGGCAGATCAAATGCGCAAAATAATCCTCTACCACGTGCGTTTGAAACAAACCCGCTGAATTCATCCTGCAGCGCCTCGATTCGGTAAAGAAGGTATTTACCTGTAACTTCGGCTTTCTCCAATAATCCCTCATCACGAATGATTTCTAAGTAGATGGTAGTTCTCGCCATGTCGACGAGATTGCCGCCGAATGTAGAATTTAATCTGCCGGAAGATTTGAATACATTTTCTTCAATATCATCGATGCGAGTGCTTGATAAAAAGCCGCATACCTGCATTTTCTTACCGAACGCAATCATATCCGGTTTTACACCGAGATGTTCATACGCCCAGAATTTTCCCGTAAGACCGACTCCTGTTTGAACCTCGTCAAAAATCAACATCAATTCTGATTCATCAGCTATGGTTCTTAATTCTGCGAGAAATTCACCTCTGAAATGGTTGTCGCCTCCTTCAGATTGAATCGATTCTATAATAATAGCAGCAATATTATCGGGATAATCACTAATGGCTTTTTTAATCTGATCTACCGATTTTTTCTCTTCTTCTATCAGAGAATCAAGATTTTCTTCAAGAGGGAATCGTATTGCCGGAGAATCGATTCGGGGCCAATCAAACTTCGGAAAGTATTTTATCTTCTGTTCTTCAGTGTTTGTGAGCGATAAAGTATATCCCGATCTCCCATGAAATGCATTACGGAAATGAATGATCTTGCTGCCTAATTCAGCTTTTCCTTTAGAAAGATTCTTCCTGACTTTCCAATCAAATGCTGCTTTTAACGCATTTTCAACTCCCAATGTTCCACCTTCGATAAAGAATGCATAGGGAAGTTCTTCCGGTATTCCTATCTCGCTGAAAGTTTGAACGAACTCAGCATATGTATCTGTATAAATATCCGAATTTGTCGGTTTATGTTTTGCGATCTTGCCAAGTTTTTCTGCTGATCCTCGAATTCTACTATGATTGAAACCGACCGGTGAAGAGGCAAAAAATGAAAACAGGTCTAAATATTTTCTCCCGTTTCGTTTATCCACGAACCATGAACCTTCGCTCTGTTCCTCATCAAATATTGGATCAATACCATCTGTAAGGACGTGTTTAGAAAGGACTTCTTTTACTTTATTTGCGTTAATCTGCATATACTCTCACATTTCTTTAAGTAATTACTGTTCTGTGTCTATCTGAGCTCTCTGAAGTTTTCCCGAGAAATCAATATATACAGTTTTCTCTTCGGTAAAGAAATCGAATGCGCTTGACCCTCCCTCTCTATGACCGTTACCTGTATCTTTGCAACCTCCGAAAGGCATATGACATTCCGCTCCGATTGTAGGACCGTTAACGTAGGTTATACCTGCTTCTATATCCTGAACCGCTTTGAAAGCATGATTTACATTTTTTGTAAATATGCTGGAGGATAGACCGTAATCTACATTATTACATATATCAATTGCTTCATCATATGTTTTAAACTTGAGCACACTTAATACAGGTCCGAAGATCTCTTCCTTTGCTATTCTCATTTCGGGATCAACGTCCTCGAAGAGAGTAGGTTTATAGAACCAGCCTTTGTCGAGTTCACCGCCTGTGGCATTTTCTCCTCCGATGGATAATTTTGCGCCTTCAGCTTTTCCAATTTCAATATAATCGTGAACACTTTTACGCTGTTCTTCGTTCACTATCGGTCCGACATCTACAGATTCGTCCAAGCCGTTACCTAGCTTGAGAGCGTCAACTCTTTCAATAAGTTGACCCATCATCTTGTCATAGACACCTTCTTGAACGATCAGTCTGCTCGTAGCCGTACATCTCTGTCCTGTGGTGCCGAATGCTCCCCAAAGAACTCCCTCGACAGCAAGATCTACGTCTGCGTCGTCCATCACTATCTGGGCGTTTTTGCCGCCTAATTCTAAGGAAACTCTTTTCAAATCCCTTCCTCCCGAAGAGGCTATAAGTTTTCCAACTGCCGAAGAGCCGGTAAAGGAAATGATATTTATGTCGGGATGCTCTACGATCGGATTTCCAACAGTTGAGCCTCCTCCATGAACGATATTGATGACGCCCGGAGGAATGCCCGCTTCAAGTAATACCTCAACAAACACAGTCGCTGTAGCAGGTGTATCAGATGCCGGTTTAAATACGACAGTATTGCCGGAGGTTAGCGCCGGAAATATCTTCCAGGTAGGAATTGCGAGAGGGAAATTCCACGGAGATATAATCCCCGCCGTTCCAATTGATCGCCGAATGACCATGTTGATTTTTTCCCGAAGTTCAGATGGAGCAGTATGACCAAACATCCTTCTGCCTTCCGAAGCGGAATAATATGCCGTATCGATACCTTCTTGTGTATCACCCCTTGTTTCCGTGAGCACTTTTCCCATTTCACGGGTCATTAGTTCGGCTATCTCTTCTTTTCTTGCTACAAGAATATCACCGGCTTTTTGAATCATATTTCCTCTGATAGGCGCTGGAACCAAACTCCATTCTTTGTAAGACTCGTTAGCGGCAGCAACAGCTTTATTTACATCGTCTGAATTTGAATCCGGGAATGTTCCGACAAGCTCATCCCAATCAGCGGGATTTCGATTTTCAAATCTTTTACCGCTTTGAGCGTCACACCACTCACCGGCAATATAATTTTTATACTCTTTACTCATTTCTTAGTCCTATCTAATTACAATTAATTTCTACAACAGCACAGTAAGTTATCTAAATAATATATAAAGTAACAAGGATTATTTATCTGATGTAATTCAATTTCTAAACGATTTATCTAAAATAAATAAAATAAATATATGTCAATGGCGCAGCAAAAATCAGCGCGTCAAACCGGTCGAGAAATCCCCCATGCCCGGGTAGTAAAAATCCTGAGTCCTTCACACCTGCATCTCGCTTTATGAGCGATTCAAAGAGATCTCCGAGCTGTCCCCCCACACCTGTGAAAAGTGATAACAGCGCTATATCAACTGTTGTAAATGAATCGCCCAAGAATCCATAATATTTTAATGAGGAAATAGCTGTCAATGACGCAATAAATCCTGCGGCTGAACCTTCCCATGTTTTGTTCGGACTGACCCGCGGAAGAAGCTTATGCTTGCCTATAGCTTTACCGATGTAATAGGCGGCAGTATCGCATAACCACACCCCCGCAAGTAAGGCAACAATGAGGTTCAATCCGGGGATGCCCGACAAGTGATCCATTTGCCTAAGAGGATACATCGTTCCAATCAATAAAGTTGGATAGATGACCCCTGACACGCTTAACGATGTATTAAGCAAGGGTGACTCTCTTCCGGAAAATATCTCAATGATGAGAAAAAGCAATGAAATAAATAACACCGCCGGAAGGAAATACTCTTCCCTGTTCAGATAATAAAGACAGAGCAGAGCAAATCCCGCCAATAGACCTAAATATTTGTAAATTTTTAAGTTTTTCTGTTGCGCAATATTGTAGAATTCTAATTGACTCAGCAGGGATATAACAATTACGACTATAAAAAAATATACTCCGCCAAGATAAATTGACCCTAATATCACAGGTCCTCCAATTAGGGATACCAAGATCCTTTTCATATTTTCTGACATTATTTTATCCTTATTAATCTGTAGCTATGGATTACCCGTACCAATTTTACCCGTACCCATCACGAGTACCTCAAGTTTGATGTTTGCAGTTCCTTGCTCCACAAATCCGAGTTTTAACGCGGCTGCATATGAGCAGTCCAAAATTCTGTTATTAACGTAAGGTCCCCTGTCATTGATTCGAATGTTCAAAGTTCTATTATTATCCAAATTTGTTACTTTTATCAAGGTGCCTATAGCTAGATAACGATGGGCGGCTGAAACCTTGTACATATCAAAAATCTCACCATTTGCTGTCAGTTTTCCATGAAATTTCGGACCGTAATAAGAAGAAATACCATATTGTATCTTCTCAAATCCTGTCGTTTTTTTTCTCTGTTTTTTAATTTTCCTTTGACTTTTTGGAGCCTTGTCGGAACGAAAATGAGGATTAGGAGTGCAAGCATCTGAAAGCAATAATATCAGGGCTACAGAGAGTATTTTTATCAGTCCCACTCTTTTAATCTGCCTTTAAAATCAGATATATTTCTGATTCCCTTAGATTCCGCTATTGCGACCAAATCCTCTAATATTTCTGTAAGAGCGGTCGGGTTCAGAAAGTTCACCGTGCCTAATTGCACGGCGGTTGCTCCCGCAAGCATAAATTGAACTACATCTTCAGCGCTGCTAATTCCGCCAATTCCGACGATAGGTATTTTTACGGAATGAAAAACCTTATGAACCATTGCCAATGCTACCGGTTTTATCGCAGGTCCGCTATACCCGCCATATACGTTTTTAAGAATCGGTTTTTCACTGTCAATTTCTATACCCATTCCTATTAGAGTGTTTATTAACGAAAGGGAATCAGCTCCCTCACCCTCAACAGCTATTGCAATTTCAGAGATATCTGTTATGTTTGGTGACAGTTTTACCATTAAGAACCGGTCGGTCTCGGCTCGCAGCGCTTTAGTAAGTTTGGCGGCTGACTTTGAAGAACTGCCGAACTCTAAACCACCTTCAACATTGGGGCAAGATATGTTTATCTCGTATCCGTCTATTCCTTCTATATCTTCTAATAATTGAATTACTCCGATATAATCTCCAATTGAAAAACCGGCGACATTTACAATTATATTTGTTTCTAAACTTTGCAGGAAGGGAATTTTATCCTGTATGAATGCCTGAACACCGACATTCGCCAGTCCTATTGAATTAAGCATTCCCATTTTCAACTCAGCGATACGAGGGGGTTCATTTCCATCTCTTGCAAGAGGCGTTATTGATTTTGTGCATATTCCTCCAAAATCATCCGTTTTTAAGATATTATTCAATTCTCTACCGTAGCCATATGTACCTGATGCCGCAAGCAGAGGATTTTTCAATATTAGAGAGCCAAGTCTGATTGAGAAATCTACATCCCATCTCTCTTTGCTTATCTCATTCACAGATTAATATCTCCTGCATCGAATACAGTGCCTTCCACACAAGCTAATGAATATTTTCTACCGGTTTCAGTCAACCGTTTCAATGAATTCTCTATTATACATCCAAAACAAATACCAGTCCCGCAACCAAATACTTTTTCTATTGATACTGAACATCGTATCTCGTTTTCCTCCGCTATCTCAATAACCTTTGAAAGCATCGGTTCAGGTCCGCAAGCATAAATATGATCTACCTTTTCGTGAAAGAGAGTTTCTATGAGCAGATCTGTTACATACCCTTTTGAACCCAAGCTCCCATCATCCGAAGAAAAGTGGACGTTGGTAATGTTTCGCGGCATAAAATTGTAGGAAACGCTTTTAAATCCGGCGAGAAACTGTGGTTCGATCCCTTTATTTTTCATCTTGTAATAAAGAAACATAAGGGGCGGTAATCCTACTCCGCCTCCTATCAATAAAGATTTTGATTCGGTAAAATCCAGATCGTATCCTAAACCAAGTGGTCCGATAACATCAACACTATCTCCTACATGCAGCGTAGACAGTTGCCAAGTACCGGCGCCAACTACCTCAAAAATAATCTCTATACAATCATCTGTGGCACTCGCTATACTGAAAGGTCTTCTAAAGAAGGGAGAATCTTCTCCACGAACGTTTATATTTACAAATTGACCGGGTAAAGATTCTAATAATTCTGATGTTGATTCAAAGGTGAGAGAGTAAATATTGAGCGCATTTTTTTCATTTGAAAGAACTCTCAATTCATATTTACCGGTTATTTTTTTAATATCTTATTACCCTTTTTACCTTTTCCTTTTTTAATTTCAGTATTTTCCTTTGATGTTGTAAGCAAGGTAATCGCCTTTACCTTCTCCTTAGCTTTTTTTGCATAAATTGTATTTGGGTATAATTGTATGACTCTGTTGTATTCGCTTATTGAGGAATCGGGTGACTGATTTGCTTGATCTACAATTGAAGCCCTTAGAAAGGCAGCTCTCGCCGCAATATCTGAAGATGGGTATTCAGTTTGGATTTTGAACGTGAGCAAATATGCTGCTTTTCTGTTCTTATTAATAAACCCTTCATAGTAAGCCTTTTCGTATAGCTCGTCTGCCGGATTTTCAATCAGCGTATTGGAACCTTTTGATTTGTTCAGTCTTCGATTAGCTTCAACCAACGAAGGACTATTGGGATAGTTATTCACTACAATGTTATAAAAAGAATCAGCTTCAGAACTGTCATGATAAATCGTCTCATAAATTAATCCAAGAGAAAGGGCAGCCTTCGGAGCGAACTCAGATTCTTTATATTCAGAAAGAAAGTTCTCAAAAATAACCTCGGCAGAATCAGGTTGCCCGAGATCAAGAAAGTAATATTCGGCTATTAAATATTTATGTTGAATTATTTCTTGAAATAACTCTCTTGGTGATTTTACATATTTTTTCGGCTTTTTTACGACTTGTTCTTCGCTTTTCCTGCGGGGTTCATCCGGACTTGAATTATTTATTAAGTTTTGATTAGAAAAATTATCAGGAAAGCTGCCGAATATTTCCGGAATTGAGTCTACAGGCGCTGGATTAGTTGATTCCGATGGACTTGAGCCAGCTGCATTATCCGATGGATCCTCTTCGCCCGGAGATGTATCCGGGAAATCTTCCTGATCTATATCCGGTGTTTGAATACTCGGAGTAACAACTTTTTTCTTTACAACTTTTGCCGGTAAGATTCCGTCCAAGACCTCGCTTAGAAATAAATTGTGTTCGTGCTCCCTTCGGACAGATTTTTCTTTTTCACCTGAATACAGCAGTATTTTGATTTGATTTTCTTCTATCCTGTTAAATGAATCCAAAAATCCTTCAAGAATGAGTTTATTTCTTCTTGCAGGTTTTTTATACTCTCCCTTCGTGGGCATTTTGACTGCTCTTTTATAGTATTCCAATGCATAATGATAATTAATAACAGCTCCGGTAATGTTGTCCTGATACATATGAATATCGCCTAATTTATTCCATGCGATCCCTGAAGCTATGTTCTTTGGATATTTTATCCCTATAGAACCGTATCTTTCAATTGCACCGCCAATATCCCCTTCACGGTAAGATATATCTGCTATTTCGATTTCAATTATGCCCCGAATTTTTTTATACCTTGGCGAATCAAACATCGCTTGTAAGACGTCAAGCGCCTCATCGGTTCTCCCGGTATATTTGAGGGCTCGTGTATATTCTAATTTCGCAGCTTCAAGCAGTTCGGGAGACGGCAAATATGTTTCTACTTTCCGGAATGATTTAATAGATTCTTCGAACAATCCTGATTCTTTTTGTATAAAGCCGATTCGGTAGATCGTTTCCGCTTTTTGTTGATCATTTTTACTGTTCTTCAAAATCTTATCTAAATATTCGAGCTCCTTTTCGGGTTCATTCTTATCCCGATATATTTCTGCAAGCATTTCATAACCGGACGAAAGAAGCTTTTTATCCTTCGTTTCATTCAATACTTTCTCTATCCCCTCCTCAGCGATTGAATATTGCCCCAAATTCCATGCTGCTCTTCCCTTCCATAAAAGAGCTTCAAATTTTAAGCTGCTTTCCGGATACCGTCTTAATAATTCTTCCAGGCTGAGCTTAGAATTTTCATAGTCTCCCATGTAGTAGTATGATTTTGCCATAAGGAGAAGAGAATCATCCACATATCGGCTATCGGGGAACTTACGAATGACAGATTTACATTTTTCGACTGTCAATTGATAGTTTTTCAGCTCGGTCTTAGAAATTCTTTTTGTAGTATTCTTGTCGGAAGCCTTTCTTCCCTCTTTGTAATATTTTTTTGCGTTATAATATGTATTAAAATATGCGCATGAATAGAACAATAAAACTGAAATGACGATGACAAATTTTTTCATTTTATCTAACTCGGATAAACATTCCCTTTAAGGCAGATCCTTATACGCTCGATGCTATTAATCCGTAGTAAATAATGACGAGCGATAACAATAGACTGAAGCCGGAAGAGATCATAGAACGTTTTTTTAATTTGGCATACTCAACGTTCATATCGTCATTACCTTCCGCAGAAGTTTTTTCAGCAAAACTGGACATTTTAGGTCCCAAATAAAATGTATGGATAGCAGTGTTTATTACCATAAGCATAAACAATATCATTTTGACCATTATACTATATGAGTAATTCTCATTTTTCATCATATCAGCGATTGAATCCTCCAACATGATGTTAGACAACCCGGTTATAAGCAATAGCAATAACAAGATCCATCCCACCTTTTGAAATCGTTTTCCGAGCAGAGTCATGTTTTTCGAGAAATCTAACGCACCCAAATTGCTTCGAAGCACAGGAACCTCAACCAGCATAATATAAAACATTCCTCCCACCCATACGGACATCGCAAGAACGTGGAGATAATTGGATAACATAGATAAATTCATTTTTAGTTCCTTTACTTTTAGTAATTTGGATAAACTTCTTTCAATTTTTTCATACCGCCAATCATATTATAAACTTCAAAACCGTTTTCCTTTAGAATTTTTGTCGCTATGGCGCTTCTTCTGCCCGACCGGCAATATGCGATGATCTTTTTATCCTTTTGTTCTGAAAGCTCATCAATCCTGTTTGCGATCTCATTGTACGGTATCAGTTTAGCGTCAGGTAGATGTCCGAGATCTCCGTAATATTCTTCAAGAGTTCTTACGTCTAATAATAAATACTCTTCGCTGTCTGCATCAATTATTTTTTTGACTTCTTCTACCGTGATTGAATTCAATTCCTCCGTGGATGAAGAGGAGCAGGAGAAGATTAAAAGTGGGAAGATCAGTAAAATTAAACGATTCATTTTCTGTATTGTCCTCATCTTAATATAAAGGTATAATTCAGCACATTTGCTCTGCCAATTATACCAAGTGTAAGTTTAACCCGCAATCGAAAACCCTTTCTTCGGGTTTCATATTTTCAACAACTTAATTCCCTATTTTAACATAAACAGCTTCTTTATCCTTCTTGACTTTACTTTTACACTAAATTATATTTATTTACTCGATGAAGATATATTATTTAAATGGACCCAGATTATTAAGGGCTATTCTTGCAGGATCTGATTCCGTTATCAATAAAACCGAATACTTAAATAAAATTAACGTATTTCCTGTTGCGGATAACGATACGGGTACAAATATGGCTCTTACCCTTCAAAGCATAATTAGAGCGCTGGCAAATAGCTCTCCGGGCTCGATTCAAGATGTTGGAAATATTGTAGCCGATTCCGCCTTAATGGGCGCTCAAGGGAATTCCGGTGTTCTTCTCGCACAATTTTTCTATGGATTCGCAGAAAATCTTAACGGTAAAAGCAAGATCAAGGTAAAAAGCTTCAGCAAAGCTGTTAATAGTGCGTTAGAATCATCTTACCAAGCGCTTTCAAAACCTGTAGAAGGCACAATTCTTGATGTTATGAGCGCATGGGCGAACGAAATAGAAATTAGTTCTGAAAAAACAAACGATTTTCAAGAACTTATTGCAAACTCCTTGGAAGCAGCTAAAATTGCTTTAGCCGATACGCCCAACAAGATGAAATTACTCGCCGATTCCGGTGTGGTTGATGCCGGAGCTCAGGGATTTGTTTATTTTATAGAAGGAATATATAAATATCTCAGTTCTGGAACTATAGAGCCGCCCCCTACGGAATTCGCGGATATCGAAGTTAGTCATCCTAAAATCGATATGGCGCCTGAGAATATTAAATATCAGTATTGTACAGAATGCCTTGTTATTGGTACGTCCATTAGTAAGTACGATATAAAAGAAGATCTTTTAATGATTGGAGATTCGCTCATAGTGGCAGGCTCTAAAGAAAAGATCAAAATTCATATTCATTCTAATGAACCCGACAAAGTATTTGAGCATCTGTCTAAACACGGCACTGTATCTAACAAAAAGGTTGATGATATGAAAGCTCAGCACTTAGCGCAATTTGAAAACATGGAAAATAATGATATTGCAATTGTTACAGATTCATCATGTGATCTACCGGATGCTGAATTGAAAGAGCTCAATGTTCATGTTGTACCGCTGAGAATTAATTTTGGGACAGATTCTTACCTTGATAAAATAACCATGTCCACCGGTGAATTTTATAATATGTTTGAAATGGCTGATACTCCACCTACCACGAGTCAGCCGACTCCTGCTGATTTTAAAAAAATATATGAAAATGTCTCCAAAATCTCGAAACAAATTGTTTCAATTCATATTTCAGGCGCGGCAAGCGGCACTCTTCAATCCGCTCAAGCAGTATCGAGAAATATTCAAGATACCGTAGTAACCACTATCGACAGTACAACAACAAGTATTGCGTTGGGATTGCTCGTAAGATACGCTACCGAGCTTTTGAGAGATGGTAAATCATATGACGAAATTATTCGATTAACACGTAAAATGGTGCCGAATACAGATATAGCAGTAGGCATAAGCGATACTATGAATCTTATCAGAAGCGGTCGCGTCCCGATTTCAAAGGGAGTTATCACACGATTGTTGAATCTACGACCGATAATTACGTTTGATGATGAAGGAAAGGGTAAACCAATATCAGTTTCTTTTGGAAAGAAAGGCATTCTCTCTAAGGTTTTTAGCATTATCACAAAACATTCGGAAGATTACGAAAATTTACGATTTGCGATCGTGCACACGCGTTCATCAAAACTTGCGAAAAAACTCGAAGAGAAAATAAAATCGCACTATAATACAGAAGACATATACATAATTGAAGCCTCTGCCGCCTTAGGCGCACATACGGGAATGGGGGCGCTTGGTGCAGCCTTCATAGGGTTTCCTAAAAAATGATCTCTCTCTTTGCCGTTGTAGTTCTTAGTTATCTGATTGGTTCATTTCCCACTTCTATTCTTGTGAGTAAATATCTCAAAGGAATTGATATAAGGGATTACGGCAGCGGTAATGCCGGAGGAACAAATGTATTGAGAACTCTCGGCTGGAAAGCCGGTATAAGCGTTATGCTCATCGACGTGGCAAAAGGCTGGGTAGCAGCATATTACATTGCCGAATTCGGTTACGAGAATGGAATTATCTTACCGATATTTGTGCAAATTATCGCCGGAATCTCTGCGATAATGGGACATGTTTATACCGTCTTTGCTAAATTTAAAGGTGGTAAAGGTGTAGGTACCGCAGCAGGGATGCTAATTGCTATCTATCCATTAGCGCTGTTATTTTGTTTTTCAGTCTTTTTACTTGTAGCTTTCAGCACAAAATATGTCTCATTAGCATCAATACTTGCAGCCATAACTCTTCCCATATCGTTATATTTGATTGAGATCTATACTGAGCAGCCGACTCCGCCTATTCAATTTTATTTTGCAGTGTCAGTCGCCCTCTTTATTATCTTTAATCACAGAAGTAACATCGGAAGGTTGCTCAAAGGAGAAGAAAACAGATTCGGCGCCGAAAAAAAAGATTAGTTATTTTTTTCTATTGATCCTGCAAATATCTTCAGATCAGATTTACTTAAATAAACTTCAAATCCACTTATGGTCAGTCCTTTTCGATCGGTAAGAATGCCTATACTCGCAACTTGACCGGGTGCCACCCATCTTGGGTATACACCGCCGACTTTGAATAGATGCGCTTTAAAAACTTGGTTAATAGTATAATAGCGGTATTCGTCATTGTCATAATCAAAAACGATACTGTTTTCCGTTTGATTATAGACGTAAACGATATACCTATCACCGGGAAGAATAAGATTCCCTTTCGCCCTCAATTCAACATATATGGTAATACCCTCGGATTCACCCTTATACTTCGCCAGATCATCGTACGATACAGGAATAGTCGACGGCACGCAGCTACAGAACAGCATAGCGCCGATAAAGAAAAGAATCTTCTTAGATGGTTTATTCAGCTCTTTCCGCAACACAGCTATCACACTGACATAATGATTTTAACAGAGTATACGAAAAGATGCCCGAGTCATGTTTATCACCCCATACGAATGAGATCGCATAGCTTCCCACCCCACTGACTGACATTAACTCGAATGCGTCTGCTCCCAATTTACTCGCATCGATCGTTGGAGCTGTCTTGCCCCAAAGATGCCCTTCCCCTCTACACGCAGCACAAGGACATGCATTCCTTAGAGTAACAAAATCAATATAAGTTTCATGACCATCTGACCAATTTATGGCAAGATCGTTAGGCAGTATCTCAACGTTTGTAGGTTCCATAATTATTCTTTCACTTAGTTTTTACTGTTATTTAGCGTTACCAGGAATAAGCCTCAGGGGCGCTGCCACCCGGACCCGGCCATATCTCATCGAGTTTCTTGAGTGTTTCAACACTTAATTTGATCTCAACAGATTTGGTTATTCCCACAAGTTGCTCCTCATTTCGCGGTCCGATGATCGGCGCTGATACTGCTTCATTCTGAAGCAGCCAGGCGATAGCCACATCTGCCGGTGATTCTCCGAGCTCTTCACAGAACGCGTAGTATTGTTCAATATTACTTCTATATTTTTCAATTTTCGTCTTTTGCATTTTATCAATTGAGCGACTCTTCTTTTCCGGATCGAGAGCTTTTCCGCCAAGTATTCCGCCATCAAGAGGACTCCACGGAATAACGCCGATACCATGATCAAAACTTGAAGGCAACACTTCCAATTCAGGCAACCTGCATGATAACGAATACTTATGTTGTTCTGAGATCAATCCCATAAAATTTCTTTTATTAGCATCACCTTGAGCTTTCGCTATATCCCACCCTGCAAAATTACTGCTTCCTACATACAGTACCTTACCTTCACGTACCAACTGCTCCATTGCTTCCCATATTTCCTCATACGGCGTTGTTCTTTCAACATGGTGCATCTGATAAAGATCGATCCTGTCGGTTTGCAATCGCGTGAGACTTTCCTCACATGCACTTATAATATGATACTTGGATAAACCTCTTTCGTTCGGCGCATTCCCCATTTGACCATAGACTTTAGTTGCTAATACTATGCTCTCTCTGCGTCCATTGTCTTTTGAAAGCCAACTGCCTATAATTTTTTCGGTAAGACCCTCTCCCATCTCCCAACCGTAAACATCAGCGGTATCAAAGAAGTTGATTCCCAATTCCAATGCTTTATCCATAATTTCGTGAGATTCTTTTTCGTCTGCATAAGGTCCAAAATTCATCGTACCAAGACACAACCTTGAAACCGTTAAACCGCTTCTTCCCAATTTTGTATATTCCATTAAATTAACCTATTATGTTTATTTTGTACCGATAATAAATGCGGATGTCATTGGCGATATTGGACCTACGGTTTTTATCTCGCTGAATCCAGCGCTTGACATCCAATCGTATACTTCAATTTCGTTATAACATCTGCCCCCTGTTGTCAGCATCATTTGCACAGAAAAGAGCGAGCCGTCTTCAGGCAATGTTTTATTTTCATTAAGAATATGATCCTTTATAACCAATATTCCGTTTTCCGATAATCTTTGAAATATTTTATTTATAAGAGATTGGTTTTCCTTGCCATCCTCCTGATGAATTATGTTAAATAGTAAAGCGCAATCTACATTAGCGGGGAAATCGTCATTCTTATAATCCCCTTCAACAAATTCCAATCTACCCTCTAATTTATACTCTGAACTTATCTTCTTTGCCACTTTTATTGTTTCAGGCAGATCGAATAGCAGAGCCTTTAAATTCGGATATCTCAGACAAAGTTCATAGGAATATGTTCCCGGACCGCACGCCACATCAAGTAGAATCGACTTGCCCGATAGATCGACCACATCTGCAGTGATCTTCGCGTCACTCCTTGAAAGAGCAAAGTTATGCATCCCTCTGATAAAAGATTCCCATTCTTCTTCATATTGCTTTTCAGTGTATAGAGGTTCTTGGGGCATTCCACTTTTAACACTGTCTGTCAACTTTCCCCAAGAATCCCATGATCTTCCGGTAAATCTGATGATATCGCCCATATATTGATTGGAAGAACGGACAAGATATTCGGTTGCAGTTTTTGAATTGGAAAATAGCGATTCTGATTTATTCAGAAGATTCATGCTGACAAGAGCATTTAAAAGCAGTTCAGTATTGGATTCATCGCAATTGCAACTTTTTGCAATCATGTTTGAGTCGAGTGGCTCCTCGGTTAATGACTCGAATATTCCAAGTTCGACCGCTGAATGAATAATCCTCGAATCACGGAAACCGTCTATTATTTTTATTAAATCGTTAAATTCCAAAAGTAATTCTTTCTTTTTGTCTTTATGAAATTAACAACGATGTTTTGAAGTTACAATATAATATAAAAGAGAAACGGTGACTGATTGCTCGGTCACCGTTTTTGTTTTCGTAGGGGTTTTCTGTGGGTCTTAGGTGAAGTCTTTCGTTATCTAATTCTTCCTATTCGTATCATAACTTTCATATCTACCTAATATACGCTATTACTGTAGAATAGTTTCATTTATTATATAATTTCATCCAATATCTTCAATTGGCTTCTCATCTAAACCAAGAAGGAACCTAATATCCTTTTCCACGACCTCTGCTTTGTTTGGATAGACTCCCAAGAATTTTCTATAAATGTTACCTTTTTTAGTGATAAGAAAATTTGTAGGGAATCCATAAATACCTCCGAACGCGCTCATCGTTTCTTCATCGCCAATAAGCACATGGTAATCCATATTTAGCCTGTCTATAGTCGGCTGAATATCCTCCGAATCGCCGGACTGTACTGTAATACCGACAACCTCAAACCCATACTCCTTATACTTTTGGCCCATCTCGACCATACTCGGTATCTCATGGAGACAAGGTCCGCACCATGTTGCCCAAAAATCTATAAACAAAACTTTACCTTCAAGTGATTTTGAGTCAAACGGTTTACCGTCAAGGTATGTTAGTTTGAAGTCCGGCATTTTCCGAAGTTCAGATTCTTCGAGAGACAACGATTTTGCTTCAATCTTAATCGCAGAATTATCAGACGAACAAGAGCCAAACGAAATTGCTGCAATACCTAAAATTAATATCAACCTATTTATATTCAATCTAACTTTCTCCTAATTCGCATCTTATATTTCTTATACTATTCAGTAACGCTCTGATAGTAAGGTAGAAATATAATAATCGATGTATTATCCATTACCTTTGAATCTATCAGTTTTGACTGATTTAGTCTGTAGTTTTATCCGTAAACTGACTGAATGCCTTTAAAAATTCAATAGGGAATGGAAATATCAAAGTAGAATTATTTTCTGCCGCTACTTCAGTCAACGTCTGCAAATATCTCAATTGGAGCGCCGCAGGTTGTTTTCCGATTATCTCCGCCGCAGCCGCAAGTTTTTCGGATGCTTGGAATTCTCCTTCAGCGTGAATTATTTTCGCCCGTCGATCTCTTTCCGCTTCGGCTTGCTTCGCCATTGCTCGCTGCATTTCGGTGGGAAGGTCAACATGTTTAAGCTCGACAAGTGAAACTTTTATTCCCCATGCATCCGTTTGTTCGTCAACGATTTTTTGCATTTTATCATTAATCTCATCCCTGTTGGCAAGTAATTCATCGAGTTCAACCTGACCGAGAATGCTTCTAAGAGTCGTTTGCGCCAACTGTCCGGTGGCGAAGAGATAATCCTCGACTTCAACGATAGCTTTCTGAGGATCAACTACTCTGAAATATAATACCGCGTTTACCTTCACTGAAACGTTATCCTTTGTAATAATATCCTGAGAGGGTATGTCAAGAGTGACGACTCTAAGACTGACCTTAACCATCTTATCAATAATAGGTATGAGTATTATCAGTCCCGGTCCCTTCGCGCCGATCAATCGTCCGAGCCGGAATATAACTCCCCTATCGTATTCCCTGACCACTTTGAGAGCGCTGGTCAGAAAAAATATCACCACTATTACTATCAGTACAATTTGTGCCATTATCTACCTCTTAATTAGTTGATTTCTTTTTAATTTTCACTTTCAATCTGTAAACGGAAATTATTTCTACGCTTTCTCCGGACGAGATCTGCTCATCGCTATAAGCGTTCCATATTTCACCATGAACATTTACTTCTCCTGACTCCTTCACATCAGAACGGGCGACGCCTGTCTCGCCTATCAGCGCCTCTTTCCCTGTGGTAATTTTCCTCTTTTGTGCCTTGTAATAAAGATACATAGTAAAAAGAAAGAATGCCGCAGTAAAGAATACAACAGGAATGATCATGGATAAACTCACTCTCATTGCCGGCAATGGAGAATCTATCAACATAATTGATCCAAGTACCATAGAAACAACTCCACCTAAGGTTAAACCTCCATAACTAATAACTTTAATCTCCAAGATGAATAATACAATAGCAAAGAGGATAAGAGCAACCCCCGCCCAATTTATCGGCAGCGTTTGAAAACTGAATAAAGCCAATATAATAAAAATACCGCCGAGTATCCCCGGAACAAGCGCGCCCGGATTTGAAAATTCAAAGAACAGTCCGTAGAAACCGAGCATCATGAAGAGATAGGCGATGTTAGGATCTGAAAGTTTTAACAGAAACCTGTATCTGAGTCCCGCCTCCTTACGAATTATTTTCGCGGCTTTTGTGTTCAATACTACCTGCTTTGACTCAAGCAGTACAGTATCTCCGTCAATTGCTTCTAACAGGCTTTTGATATTTGGGGAGATATAATCTATCACACGAAATTCCAACGCTTCTATCTCCGTTATAGATGCGCTTTCAGAAACAGATTTCTCCGCCCAATCAGCATTTCTATTACGCTTTTCTGCAATGGATCGTATCTGCGCCACGGCATCATTGGTTATCTTATCCCACATTACGCTGCCTGAATCAGGGGAAGATCCACCCACACCTACAGGATGCGCAGCTCCAATATTCGTTCCGTTATCCATAACAGCTATGTGAGCGGCAAGCGTGATGAATACACCCGCCGAACCTGCCCTCGAACCGGATGGAGCCACGTAGACGATGATAGGAACTTCAGCCTCGAGCTCCGCTTTTACTATCTGGCGCATCGATTCCATCAATCCGCCGGGAGTATCGAGCTCGATTATTAATCCGTCAGCGTTATTTAATTCAGCTTCCGCTATCGAATTGACAATATACTCCGCGCTAACGGGATTTATCACTCCTTCGATTGTAATGACATAAAATATTGATTGAGAGGTTGAATCAGGATTGGAAGCAAACGCAATGCTGAATGAAAGAAGCAAATTGCTTATCAAATAAAGATAAAATCTTCCGAAAATCATGAATTCAGTTCCTCTCGTTAGAAACAATAACGCTTAAATAACGCTTTAAAGTCAAGCATTTTCAATTGTTAATGCCTGCCTAAGGCGCAAACAGCTCGGATATTTCATCCGAATATCTCAATCCTCTTCCGGTAAGCCGGAAATACGAGTCAACGTATGAATATATAGGCTCTTCTCCATTCTTATTCATCTTGTCCAACTCATTTATTTGCCGTTGGAACTTCTCCGAAAATTTCAGTTCGAATTCAGATTCAAATGAAGGTATATGCAATCCGGAGCATGTTCTTAACCGTAATAAGATCCGCTCGAATATCAATTGTTCTTCACTTAAAGATTCTTTTCCCGCAATTGCAGACTCATTCGAGTTTATTTTTTTGACATATGCGCCTACATCTCGAATATTCCACCATCTATCAGCGCCGTCGAACGAATGAGCGGATGGTCCGAAGCTATAATAAGGAGAGCCGTTCCAATAAGATGAATTATGTTTAGACTCGAACCCTTCCAATGAATAATTAGAAATTTCATAACGTTCGTATCCGGATCTCCCAAGAATATCAATTACACTCTCCGACATATCCCGCTCCAGATTCTCATCAACAGGATTTAAAACGCCATCGAGTTTCATAGTATAAAATGGCGTGCCCTTTTCATATGTGAGTGAATAAACGGATATATGTTTAGGCTCAAGATCTACAGCTGATAATACGTTCTCCGAGACAGACTCAAGCGTCTGACCGGGTACGGCGTACATCAGGTCAATGTTAAAGTTATCGAATCCCGCTTGACCGATCATTTCAGCCGCTTTAAACACATCTTCAGGTTGATGTAATCTGCCTAAAGTTTTAAGTTCTTCAGATTGGAACGATTGAGCGCCCATGCTTAGCCTGTTCACTCCTGAATCTCTATAATCCGCAAGTCGTTCAATATCTATCTCACCGGGATTTAGCTCTAAAGTAATTTCCGCATCTGCGTTTAGATCAAAATTATCTCTCAAGCATGATAATATTCTGTCGATTTGTTTTCCCTCAAGCATACTCGGAGTGCCACCCCCAAAATAAATCGTGCTTATTCCGGCTCCGGCAAAAGTGCTGTCTCCGATCTCCTTAATGAGAGCTTTAACAAAATGTTCCCTGCTGTCGAGATCATCCTCTTCGTTTTCAATCGAATAAAAGTCGCAATATGGACACTTAACAATGCAGAAAGGGATATGAAGATAAATGCCCGCCTGTTTGGCTAGCTTAGAATTTTGCCTATCCGGGACCAACGTACTTTTTCAAATATATTATATAGTGGAATTGTTTTATCCCATGACCAGTAAATTATCATTCCTTCGCCGAGCAGATTCTTTTCGGGTACAAAACCCCAATAACGGCTGTCATAACTCTCGTCGCGATTGTCTCCCATGACAAATATTTGTCCCTCAGGAACTTTTATCGGACCATAATTATCTCTATTTCCTGCGCCCTTGGGGTAGATCAAACCCTCTCTCATCGATTTACTGCGAATATTGGGATCGGAATATTTTCCATGTTCGGGGAACTCCATTAGTTTGCCGTCAACATAAACTTTCTTATTTTTTACTTCTACGGTTTGTCCCCCAACAGCAATAGCTCTTTTAATATAATTCTGGCTCGGATCACGTGGATACTTGAATATAATTATATCACCCTGCTGCGGATCTTTAAATGCCGGTAACCTCCAATCGGTACCCGGTATCCTGATGCCGAATATGAATTTATTTCCGAGAATAAAATCACCGACGAGAATCGTATCCTCCATCGAACCTGTCGGTATTTGGTAAGCTTCAACTATTGTTGCCTTGATAATAAGAGCTGTGAGAATTATGCCTAAGATCGACTTCACATTTTGAACGATTTTATCCATACTTTTAATTTTTGCCATCATATTCCTTAATTATACGTTAAGAAGAAATTATAGTTTCCTGATAGTTGTGTCAAGTTCTATTCCGTTCGCAGCGGAAACTCCCAAAATAATTGAATACGCTACCGCTTCCGCCGCCGCATCCCCGATCACGTTTATGTTACACTCCTCGCTGCCTGTGGAAACGGCAAACACCACATCTCCGTCGTGCATTGTATGTGAGGGGATTATCGTCCTTGCGATACCGTCTTGCGCCATTTGCGCTACTTTTGTTGCTTCCTCTTTGTTCAATTTGGCATTGGTTGCGACGAGGACAAGAACAGTATTTTCTATCCACGGTTCGCCTGATTTGGGCAGTATCCATTTATTTCTGTCAAGATTTCCGGCGATGACCTTTCCCGATTTATTGTCGAATACGTTTCCCATTGGATTTGCTACGGTCATCACACCCACTGTTATTTTATCATCGATATGAATTGACGTGGTTCCAAATCCTCCTCTGCTTCTATCTCCGCCTGAGATTCCTCCCGCAGATGCGCCTATACCGACCCCGTGTAATCCGATTGCAGGATGCGCTGTTGAAGCGTTTTTCGCGGCTTCGTATCCCATCTCCAAATCGGGTCGAATCTTTGAGGATCCAACCCTCAGGTCGAAAATCACTGCAGTAGGAACTATTGGTACTTTAGTTACAGTAACATCATATCCAATGCCCTCTTCCTCGAGATATTTTATCACACCACCGGCGGCGCTCAGTCCGAATGCGCTCCCCCCTGTCAGTAGTACACCGTGAATCTTGTCGACCACCCTGACGGGTTTTATTGCCTCTATCTCGCTGCTACCCGGAGCCGAACCCCTGACGTCAACTCCTGCTACCGCTCCATCCCTGAACAGAGCAACGGTGCATCCTGTCTGAGCTTCCCCATTCTGAGCGACTCCAACACTGAGACCCGGAACATCGGTGATACTTTTGCCCCATTCCCACACAGTTAATTAATCTCCGCAGATGATTCAACGACCGATTCAGACGAATACTTATTCAAGATAGCCATAAGAAAATTTTGCATTGAATAGACTTCAGCTGAAAATGGTAAAAATCCCAAGAAACCAATTATAGGCATTTCAAAATACTTTGGTCCCTCTCCGAGTATGCCGGGAACCGTGTAGATCCATTTCGTGTATGCCCAATAATTCCAGAACTCCCACAGAAGCCCACAGATGATCCCGGCAACAAATAAATTTAATAGTTTAGCCGGCTTTCCCTCCCTCAAATCCGGCAAAAACGATTTCCCGCCGAGCCACTCATTTATCGGTTCAAGAAGGAATACATAACCAGACCATACAAATGCATACATGTAAGCAGCTATATCTGCCTTAAAAGCAAATGGAATAGTAATTAGAATCAGTCCGGTAATCAGATATCCCTTCATCATTCTTTTACCGATCTTCCACGGTTTGATTCTAACCTTATCAAAAAGTTTAAAATATTTTACGAATTGATAAGTCAACAGTATTCCGGGAAAGATCGTGGCGAATGACCATGCTGAGGAGAGCCAATACTCAGGAAGAAAATCCGGTGTCCCCACATAATGCCAGTTGTTCATATGAAGATCATAACCTTCAAATAACAGCCAGCAGAGAGCCGACCAA
The DNA here is from genome assembly GCA_004402915.1 of Fidelibacterota bacterium MT.SAG.2. Lineage (GTDB taxonomy): Bacteria > Fidelibacterota > SORT01 > SORT01 > SORT01 > SORT01. The sequence goes on along the minus strand of SORU01000006.1, from coordinate 21,910 downwards.
GGCAACATCCAATAAAATTCTCTTCTTTTCTTGAGAATATATGAAAAACCGTTCAGCCTGAACATTAAGGCATCCATGAACATGATATATCCGGTCCATGAGAGTGGAGTCATATAACTCAGGACGAAACTGTTTTTTGCGACAAGTCCGACCCCCGCCAATCCGATTATAAGCAATCCTATCCAGCCGTACAATTTCATCGTAAAATTTTTATCTCCATTTTAATCTATGACAATAGCCCCGTGTCCACCTCTGCGCATATCAGGAATAGGGATCATAATTCCTGATGAATGTGATCTTCCTATCAGGTGAGTATTGCCAATAGCTTTTCTCTTCTTCAGATCATATCCCATCTTTTCCAAATCGAAGATCATCGAATCGGACAGTGCTCCCGATTCGTAATACAAAATATCAGGTAACCACTGGTGATGTACTCTCGGCTGAGTTACAGCCTCATCCGGTTCCATTCCAAAATCTATATAATAAAGGATAATTTGAGTTACAGCGGAGATAATTCTGCTTCCTCCCGGCGAGCCGGTGATTAGAACAACCTCTCCATCCTTCTCAACTATAGTTGGAGACATAGAGCTCAACATTCTCTTGTTAGGCTCAATGGCGTTGGCTTCGCCGTGCACCAATCCGAACATATTGGGAGAACCGAACTTTGCGGCAAAATCATCCATTTCGTTGTTCAATAAAAAACCGGCTCCCTCTACCACTACTTTGGAACCGTAATAAGAGTTTAATGTCGTAGTTACTGATGCAGCGTTTCCCCATTTGTCTATGATACAGTAATGAGTCGTTTCGATACCTTCATTTTTAATCAAAGTTTCGACCGAATCGAGCCAAGCCTTATTCTGATGCAGTATTTTATCGCTTGGAGTTACGCTGTTGATCCCGATCTTATCAACGATTGTCTTAGCATACTCCTTTGATATCAAGGCGTTTACCGGAACAGGATAAAAGTCGGTGTCGCCGAGTTGTTCCGCCCGATCCGCAAAAGCGTATTTTGACGCTTCAACATATGTTTTTATGTAGGCACTGGTCAGTGGAACAACCGTATGCGGTTCAAACTCTTCCAAGATGTTTAATATTTCTATCATCACTACACCCCCCGAACTTGGCGGAGGCATGCTGATTATATCATAACCACGATAGTTCCCCACCAGAGGTTCACGTTCTATAGCTTCATAAGAAAACAGATCAACCTTACTGATTATACCTCCATATTTTATCATCGTAGATTCAAATAGCTCTGCAGTCAAGCCGTCATAAAACCCTGCTCCACCAAACTTTATTATCCGGTCAATTGTTTCGGCTAAATCAGTTTGCCTAAACAGATCTCCTTCCTCATAAGTCGTTACCGAATCCTTCAAGAAAATATTTGCTGTAGAAGTGTATTTGCGAAACACAGCTATTCTTTCATGCAGGGAAGCAGCAAAATTAGAGTCCACCTCAAATCCCTCCAATGCTAATAAATATGACGGCATAAGAACGTCCTCTATAGACATCGTCCCGTAATTTTCAAGCGCATAGAGCATTCCCGCTACGCTTCCGGGTACCCCGACAGAAAGGTATCCTTCTACAGATAATTGCGTAATATGATTTCCGTCCGAATCCAGGTACATATCACGAGAAGATCTTTGCGGCGCTTTTTCTCTGTAGTCTATGCTTGTTTTTCTGCCGTCTTTCAAGCGCAATACCATAAAACCGCCACCACCCAAATTCCCTGCTCTCGGGTATGTAACGGCAAGTGTAAAACCAACGCCTACCGCCGCATCAATTGCGTTACCTCCCTCCTGCAATATCTTTTTTCCAACTTCAGTGGCGTATTTATCCACAGTGACAACAACTCCAAACGGTTTAGGCTCGCTCTGAACTGAAGGTTTTTGTCCTGTACAACCCAGCAATGAAAATAGAATCAGAAAGTAGCTTATTTTAGATTTCAATTGGTCTCCATCAGATTCGGAATGCATCTTCAATGTGTTTCATTCTATACTTATCATTAAGAAATTTTATTGCGATCACATCGAACCTATATTCCTCACCGTTGGGATTTTTCTCAACAATATAATTTTGTGCTGCTTTTGAAATCTGCGCTTGCTTTTTCTCTCTCACCCATTGTTCCGGCTCACCGAACCCTTGATGATATTTTGATTTAACCTCCACAAAAACAATGGTGTTATCTTTTTTTACGACAATATCCAATTCATATTCCCTGCTGCCAGCCCAATAATTTTGTTCGAGTATCTCATATCCTTCCTTGATCAGTTCCAAACATGCTAATTTTTCTCCATGCCTACCAAGTTGTTTCGGCTCATCTAAATTTACCTTAGACTTTATCCCTTTCACTCGTTTAAATGAGTGGCGATGTACGGGACTTGGACCGAATTGCTTTATCTGACCGATGTGCGCTGTGGTACCGTATCCTTTATGTTTTTCAAATTCATATTCAGGATATATTTTCGAGATTTGAAGCATGATCCTGTCTCGGGTAACCTTCGCGACAATAGATGCTGAAGCTATCGAGGCGGAGAGCGAATCACCCGATATGATAGCCGTTTGTTCGAAAATACTATCAGGAAACCTTCTACCGTCAACTAACAGATGTTCAGGTTTTTGTTTTAAACTTCCAATCGCCTTTCTCATTGCGAGATGGGTTGCGCGAAGTATATCGCTCTTGTCGATCTCCTCTTGCCAGACTATCCCGACTGAATAGTCCAACGATTTTTCTTTGATAATTTCAAAAAGAATATCCCTGGTTGCTGGAGTGAGTTTTTTAGAATCATTAACATTTTCAGGAACAGACTGTTGGTCGAGAATAACTGCCGCTGCGACCACCGGTCCGGCAAGAGGTCCCCTTCCTGCTTCATCCATACCGGCAATCCTTTTTATTCCACGCGCCCATAACCGATTTTCGTAATATAGAAGATCAATATTGTTCATCAAAATGATCGTCTGTTAGATGGAATGTCCAATTTATTAAAAATCATCTTCCAATTGGTGTTCCACAATAGACGATGACAGCTCTTCTGTCGTATCTCTTAATCTCTCGGCAAGTACTTGTAATATCTTTACTGTAAATGACGGAAAATTTCTTACCATATCTATCAAAGAAATTCGAATCACAGAAACTGTTGAGGGAGAGAGCGCTTTTATAGTAGCAGTTCTTTCTTCACCGAGTATAATGGACATTTCACCGAGAATCGTACCCGGAGTTCGGTACTGCGATACCAAGTTATCATTCTTGTAGACTCCGAGTGAACCCTTCTTTAAAATATAAATATATTCGCCTGAATCACCTTGCCGGCAAACGGTATCTCCTGTTTGAAAGTCTTTTTCAATTCCCGTCGTCATAATATAGCTCCGCATTTATACACAAATTTGAATTTAAATATAACAGAAAAAGTATTTAGAAAGGATAAAATTAAAAGCTGGTTGCGAAAGACTTAGGATTTTATCGCAACCAGCTATTGTAGCTTTAGTTGAAGTCCTTATTGCCTACCGGGCTCCCCCCCTAACCCGGAAGTCAATAACTTAATTAAAGCAGATATTCCAATTGCACATATGATGCCACGAATTTCTGGTGATTACCTAAAAGGATATTAGACTGCTTATGTATCTGTTTATTCTGACTTTATGACTATAATAACATGATAAAATAATGTACTAAATTTTTGAGTAATTCTTAGATTTGCATAACTTGATTTGTCAGATTTATTAAATATGAGAATTCAGGAATCATCGAATTATTCCTATCTGATACCCTCACTCCGCTGGGATGCTTTTCTGAAATAAGTCATCTCTGAAGTTTGAATGATAGCAACTTTTCTATCGGAGTCGATAAATATTTTTGTATTATTTTTGATGATATATGTCCACTCTTCATATAACAAGCCGTTATAACTGACATTCTGAACCTTCAGCTGCGGGATACCCCATGAAGCTGTAACCATCTCATCTTCGTAACCAATATCTATCCTTCCATCCCTTATCGCACGGATTTTATCTTTCCGCCATTCAGGATGATTGATTATTTTTAATTCTCGCAAAGCAATTCTTTTTCTCTGTTGAGTATAATTTTTTTGAATTAATGCGCCCATTCCGGTCCATAAAACACCGAAGCTACTCACAAATGCCAACCATGGATAAATTCCGCTCCCTTTCTTTTCTTCAAAAGCCGCACCCAATCCAACGAAAGCAACTAAACCACCAACAAATATATAAAGATATTTCAAATGTTCAGTTGGCCTTTCGGGTTCTTGCAGAATTGATTCAAAAAGTAATCGTTTCTCTTCCTGAGAGAGTTGAACCCACTCTTCATTTTGTAATGGTGGTCGTACCGTGCAAGCAGAAATGTTTAACGCAAATGATATTACGAGAAATAGGGTTACATATTTCAATTGAAACGTATGATAATTCTTAATCATATTCCCCTCTTTACTTCCATTTATGAAGCGAATATTTTTCACCCTCGGAACGAAAAATCAGAGCATTATCTTTATCTGTTCGATGAACTCTGATTCCATTCTTCTCGTACCTATCGAGCACTTCTCGAGACGGGTGACCGTAAGGATTATTTTCACCGGCTGATATTATGGCGTCCAATGGTGATACTTTCTCTAAAAACAGTTCGCTGCTCGATGATCTGCTGCCATGATGCGGTACTTTAAGCAAGTTCGATTTCAAATTTAATTCTGAGTCGGAAATTCTTTTTTCTGCAAGAGCTTCAATATCGGCCGTAAATAAAATTGTTGAATTCGCAAATCTATATTTTATTACTACCGATGAATTGTTCCTTGTTTTATTCACGGGTGTAATATAATTGCGGGGAGGATACAATACCTGAATTTCAGAATAATTCCCCAATTTGATCAGATCACCCAAGATGACTTTTTTGAGGGGGATATTCCTATTTTTAGCAATATCTACTATCTCTGTAAACGAGTTGGAATTCGGGTTAGAAACGCCAAGCAGAAGCGTGTCAACATCGAAAGTATTTATGAGATATTTTACTCCTCCAATGTGATCAGCATCGGCATGCGTAAGCAAAAGGTAATTGATTCTGCTGATGCCTTTTGAATTTAGATAAGGTGTGATAGAATATTTGCCTGATTTCACTCCGAAGTCCGATCTGCCGCTGTCTATCAATATATTTTTTGATTCATATCCCTCAATGAAGGCTGCATCACCTTGACCTACATCCATGAATATAACCTCGCTCCCCCGAAATCTCACAGCGCCTCTCCACATCATAATGTTAGCAATAAGAAGTAAAAAGATTATCACTCTTTTACGCCCAATGACCGTAGCAACGAAACCAAGAGTAATAGCTAAGCCTAATACTGACAGGAGTAAGAACCATGGGAACGATCCGATTACAATCGTTTTTGACAGATTATTCACCGAAAATAAAAGCACTTCAATCAACTGATTCGATAGGGTTTCTAACGAAGTGAAGAATACGGCGCCGACCGGCTGATAGATATAAGAAAACGTTATGGCTATTATGCTGAGCGCAATCAATATCCCCACATACGGAATGATAATAATATTAAGAAAAAATGCTCCGGTAGAAAAAGTGTTGAAATGGAATAAAGTTAATGGTATCGTTCCTATTAGAGCATAAAGGGTAAGTAATGATAATTTTATCACCCATCTCAATAACTTCTTAGGAAGGTTGACAGGATTTGGAAGAGGTATCAGATCTCCATAACGCATATTGAAAAATAATATCGAGCCGACAGCCATGAAAGATAATTGGAAACCAACCTCGAACAGCGCGTAAGGATTGAAAATCAATATAAGCAATGCAGCGATTCCCAGCGAATTAAGAGGAATACTCCTTCTTTCCGTCAATCCTCCTAACAAGAGAATTGATCCCATTATGACCGCCCTGGTTATAGGCGTCTTCCACCCTAACAGGGCGGCGTAAAAGATTATACCCACTAATAAGATAAAGTATTATTTTCCTGTTCAGTTGTAAGACAGAACCGGCAAGAAACAATATTACGATGATATATCCAACGTGTAAACCCGAGACAGCCAAGAGGTGCACCACACCGTTTTTCCGGAACAGCTCTTTGGAATCTTCTGTCAACCCGCCTCGGTTACCTAAAAGCAGTGCATTGATTAGCGAAGCATTGGATACCGATAAATGAGCTTCAAGCTTTTCTTGAATAGAATAATGTAATATGTTGAATATATTAACGTTACTGCTTGCAATATTAGATAATACTTTAATTGACACAAGATCTCGATTTCTAATAAAGCCATCGATCCTTTCAGACCTATAATAATTTACGAAATTAAAACCACCCGGGTTATTCTCTCTTTTCGGGATAGAAATCTTTCCATTAACAAGAATTGAATCTCCCTCCTTGATCTTTAACATGTCTTCGGAAAGGAATAAGCGTAAATTGACACGCTTTGTAAGGACAGAATCATTTTCGAGAATGAATGCATTTGTTTGTAGATCTATACTTTGCTTATATCGGTCGGTTTTATTCACTTCTCCTATGAAAGAGAGATTGCCTTGGCTAATGATGGCTGTAAATTGTGAGGAGGGATATTTGTTTTCATTATAAGCGGTCGATAAAAATCCCAGTATAAAAATCGGCACAACTAAGAGAGAGTTGCCTACATTTTTAACATAAATAACGTATATCAAAACGAGAACGACAATAAGTAACACAGGTATCAGTGAAGAATGGACGAGTCCAATAAAAAACTTTTTAAATATTATCCCGCCTATAAGAGGAAAGAGAACAAGAAGAGCTGGATAATTGTGAAGTTTATTACTCAATAATTATTTAAAAATAAGATCCTTGATATATCTTTCGATCACTATATTTTTTACGTCTTCTAAAGCAAGATCCCTCGCCGGGAAATTAAGAATATAATGTTGAAACTGAGGATATTCTCTTAATACAACGTAATCTTCTGAAGATTTTTCTTCTAATGCCCAGGACGTATATTCTTTTAAAGCATCGTTACTTTCTACCCACTCAGGTCTAAAATGTTTTTGAACATATAGCTCCGTTATCAAACGACCGCCTTTTTCGATTTTGAATCGATAGGTTCTTATGATATTACTGTTCAACATCTCTTTGTTGACTCTATACTTCGAAATTGTTATTTCGTAACCTGAGAGATCGAATTTACCTTCTTCTGTTAATTCAAATTCTTTGTCAGGCGCATTAGCATCGCGTGTAGCCAATGGAATGACGGAGATTGTCAAAACAATTACCACACCCCATTTTAAGAGTGATGCTAATCCGGCGATACCCATAGTTATAAATTAAGTAAGTTCATTCTGCATAATTGACCAAGGAAATTATATTATCGGCAGCAAGTTTTTCTCGCCCGTTCAAGAAGCCTAATTCTATCAAGAATAGCACACAGCTGATCTCACCGCCTAACTTCTTCACCAAATTTATTGAGGCGGCCATAGTTCCCCCCGTGGCGAGAAGATCATCAACAATGACTATCTTCGATCCCTTCTTAAATGAATCTTCATGCAGCTCTATCGTATCTGTACCATACTCTAACTCATAGGTCTCCGAGGCAGTGGTTGACGGCAATTTCCCCTTTTTTCTGATCAGATCCAATCCGACTCCCAACCTGTCCGCAAGAGCTGCGCCGAAAATGAACCCTCTGGATTCTATACCGAGTATCAAGTCTATATCTACATTTTCAAGTTTCTCCATCATAAGGTCAATGGACAATTTATATCCGTGAGGATCTCTGGTAAGAGTGGTTATGTCTTTAAATCCTACACCAGGTTTTGGAAAGTCATTTATCGTCCTTATATAGTTTCTGAGTTCTGTCATGATCACCTTTTATCATAGTGGTTAATAAGCGGCATTCTCCTTCCGATGCCGAATGCTTTCCTCGTAATTTTAATTCCGGGAGGCGCTTGCCGGCGTTTATATTCAGAATTCTTTATCAATGAAATTATCTTATCAATGCTGTTTTCATCATAGCCTTTTTCCAACAATTGAGTTTTAGTTAAGCCGTTCTCAATCAGTTCATCCACGAGCGGACTTATTACCTCATAATCAAATGGATCGTACTGAGCTTCGGATAATTCCGCTGAGGGTCTTTTAGTCAGTACAGACAAAGGAATAATCTCCTCTCCTTTTAATTCGTTATAATATTTGCACAATTGATAAACTTGCGATTTTGAAACATCGCTTATCGGAGCTAATCCGCCAGCCATATCACCATACATAGTCGCATAACCGAGAGCTAATTCAGTCTTATTTCCTGTTGAGAGAAGTAAATGTCCGAATTTATTTGAAAATGCCATCAGAATATTACCCCTGATTCTCGCTTGCAGGTTTTCTTCCGTTTCGTTCTTATCCATTCCATGAAAATCTTTCTCAAGAATCTCCAAAAAAGCCTTATGCGGCTTTTCAATCGGAATTGTTTTGAAATTTATTCTGAGATTTTTTGCAAGAAGTTCCGCGTCGGTTCTGCTATGATCTGATGAAAATCTTGAAGGCATTGAAACAGCGATTACATTCTCCGGTCCCAAAGCTTCCACAGCCAAAACAGCCACAAGTGAAGAATCGACACCACCGGAAAGGCCAAGTATTGCCGAATCGAAACCGCTTTTAAGAATATAATCCCTTATACCAAGTCTGATAGCATTGAAACTGTCTTCAAGCGGGTCATGCTCCGATAGTTTTACTTTAGAATTTGGGTCAGCTTTTTCCAAGTCAATTTCAATTACCGAAAGTTCTTCTTTAAATGAAGGGGATATGTGTATTATATTTCCATTGGTATCCGCCGCAAGGCTTGTCCCATCAAACACTACTTCATCCTGTCCACCTACTAAATTGCAGAAAAAAAACGGTATTGAGTTCTCTTTTGCATGTTTTGATACCAATTGTTCCCTTACGGTCTTTTTACCAACGGTAAAAGGTGAGGCAGATATATTTAAAATCAAATCAGCGCCGTCCGAAACTAACTGAGATGTAACGTTATTGTCCGTTACATCCCACATATCTTCACAGATTTGAACTCCTAATTTAATCTTTCGACCATTATTATTTACTTTAACTGGTTTTGTATAACTAACTGCTGTATAGTATCTTTCTTCGTTATACACATCATATACCGGGAGCTTCCTCTTTCGGACAATACCGGTGATCTCTCCACTTTGAATCACAGCTGCGGAATTATACAGCTTACCGTTTTCTTCTTCAATAAAACCGATAACAACAATGATCTCCTTCGGAGAATTTTCCTTTATCCGATGTAATTCATCTACGTTCTCCTTGATGAATTCCTTGTTGAACAGTAGATCGAGCGCCATATATCCTGTAATTGTGGCTTCCGGCAACAATACAATATCTGCTCCCTCGTCGTAAGCTCCGCTTATATATTGTATTGCTTTGTCGGAATTAGCTTTTAATGCTCCGACTGTTGTATCTATCTGGGCTATCGCTACTTTCAATTATATGTTATCTTAGCAAAAAATCTTTATATGTTGACTCGTACTCTATTCCCTGCACGTTGACATTAGTTACTTTAGAGAGCATGGGACCGATGCTCAACTGTTTGATAAAAGCATCCAATGTACCCTTCTGTCCAAATGCCCTCAGTTCCACAGTTCCATTCTCCAGATTCTTCACCCAACCGGTCAGATGTAGCTCTTTGGCTGAATTGACCGCAAACCAACGATACCCAACCATTTGCACTACACCGCTTACGATTACGTTTATTCCCGAACTATTCATTTAAATGTTCTCAAATGCTTTTGCAACTGCGTCTTCCGGTGAATCAGCGTCGATAACTCCTTCAATATTCCATGTATTCAGCCCGATCACAGCTACTCCGGCTTCTAAACAAAAAGCTATTTCCGAAAGAGTTCCGTATTGCCCATCTATCGCAATTGCGGCGTCAATAGATTTTGCAATGATCAAATTTCTTGCTCCTCCCATACCGGTAGCGATCACTATATCAAGATATGGGTTCCCTTCATCTTTTGAAGCCGTGGGGAGAATTCCAACGGTGAGACCATCTCTCGATTTTGCTCCGATGCACGCTGCTTCCATAACACCGCCCATACCACCGCAAACAAGTATACCGCCTAATTTTGCAATACCGTTCCCCACATTCTCCGCAATCTGACGAATATCATTTCCTACATCTTTTCCGCCTAAGACACCGATTGCGACTCTTCTACCTGATCTCACTACCATTTACGGCTCGAGTCTGTGAGTTGTTCTTGGAAAGGGAATAGTTTCCCGTATATGCTTCAATCCACAGATCCATGCCACGGCGCGCTCGATACCCATACCGAAACCTGAATGCGGGACGCTGCCGTATCGCCTCAAATCAAGATACCATTTGAAATCCTTCTCCGAAAGTTTATGTTCTTTTAATCTTTTTAAGATAGTATCATAATCATCTTCTCTTTGACCGCCGCCGATTATCTCACCATATCCTTCGGGCGCAAGCATGTCGACTCCGAGCGCCAATTTCTCATCATTCTCGTCTCGCTTCATGTAAAACGCCTTGATCGCGGCAGGATAACGATGAACTAATACAGGCTTGTCAAATAACTCGGCAAGCACCGTCTCGTCCTCTCCTCCAAAATCATCGCCCCACTCAAATTTATGCCCTGATGAGTTCAGCTTCTCGACGGCATCTGTATATGAAATTCGGGGAAACGGAGGTACTACATTTTCTAATTTTGATGTGTCCCGATCAATTATTTTCAATTCTTCCTTCCGTATCTCAAGCACACGCTCCACTATGTATGCGACAAACCGTTCTGCCAATTCCATATTATCGTTGAGATCAGCATACGCGACCTCAGGTTCTACCATCCAGAACTCCGTTAAATGTCGTCTTGTTTTTGATTTTTCCGCTCTGAATGTGGGGCCAAAACAATAAACTCGTCCGAGAGAGACTGCAGTTGCTTCGCTATATAATTGACCACTCTGCGCTAAATAAGCCACCCTGCCAAAATAATCCGTTTCAAAAAGATTAGAGGTACCCTCGCATGATGTTGGAGTGAAGATCGGGGTATCTACCAATATAAAATCATTATTATCTAAGAAATCTCTGCAAGCTTTTATTATAGTATGCCTGATCCTTAATATCGCGTTTTGCTTTTTTGATCTAACCCATAGATGTCTGTTATCCATTAAAAAACTTGTTCCATGTTCTTTTAGGGAGATAGGGTATTCGTCTGCTATTTGATGAATAATTATATCGGATACATGCATTTCATAACCGCTCTCGGAGCGGCTATCCTCCACGATTTTACCTATTATGGAAAGGGATGATTCCTGAGTGAGATCACCTATTGAAGTGAATACCTCTTCCGACACATCGGACTTGGACACAACACCTTGAATGATTCCGCTGCCGTCTCTAACCATTAAAAATGCAATCTTACCACTCGACCTCGAATTATATAGCCAGCCGTTAATCTGAACTTCCTTATTCACATGACCCGATAATTTGTCTATATAGACTTTATTCATTTACCTCCTTATTTCAATAGTTATTACCAGCCCGACAGCGTCTTGTTAGTGATCTCCGTGATCAATCGTTCAATTGCCTTCTCGATTCCTTCATCTCTTTCTTCGGGTGAATCAGCCGGATATACTCCCCAACCATTTATCTTTCCATCGAACAAATCGCTGTCCTTTACTTGATCGCGCCATACAAGATTCAAATATATGGTTACCCGGTATTCCTGCACAATTTCGTTTTCGTCAAAAGTGAATGGCACATCAGTGATTTTCAGAATAGTACCGCTAATGATCGAATCAGCATTCTTTTTGTCTGAAATCTTTAAGATATTTTCGCTGATGAAATTTTCGAGTAACGCATCTGTCACCTTCTCCTTGATACCGAACTCGGCTGTTTCGTTCTCGAAGATAGGAATAGCCACACTTTTAATGTGCGATGGAATAGAAGAGCCGGAAAAAGAATACGGTCCGCAGCCGACAGCAGCAGCTGCACAGACCGCTACTATTAGAAAATTATTAAATCTCATAATCTTTTATCTTCCTGTAAAGAGTTCTTTCGCTTATCCCAAGAGCTTCGGCGCTCTTCCGGCGATTGCCGTAATATTTCTCAAGAGTTGATCTTATCAGTTCCTTCTCCATCTCCTGCATAGAAATGTTGCGGATCTCCTTAGGTTCAGGAACTATCGTTGCTTCTTCCATTGTTCCGGAAAACGGCATTCCTGAAGTTTTATCTTTGTAGAAGGCAGTAGGCAGCATCAATCTATTCGACAACATTTCTTTCATTTCACTAATATCATTTCTTAACAGAAAAAGTGTGCGGATAATAAGTTCCCTTTCCGCTGTTGCCGCGGACTTGTCAAGATGAACGGGAAGATTCTCGGACGGGATAGATGGAATATTTATATCGAATGATAAATATTTTTGAAGAACCTTTTCGGATATGACCTTCCCTTTCTCCAAGACTATCAGACTTTCCATCAAATTTTTAAGTTCCCTGACGTTACCCGGCCAATCGTAAGAATTCAACATATCCATTGCCCCTTCTGTGAACCCGCCGAATGTGATATTCAGGCTCTCCGCCCTCTCGATAGTGAACAACTGCGCGAGAATTTCTATATCTTCCCTGCGAGACCGCAATGGTGGAATCAGTATGTTTACTGATTTAAGTCTATAATAAAGATCCCTTCTGAAATCTCCGGAATTGACGAGCGCCTGAAGCGCTCTATTGGTTGCGGCAACCACCCTGACATCAACGCTAATTGTCTCTGCGCTTCCAACTCTTTGAAATTCTTTTTGTTCCAATACTCTGAGTAACCTTACTTGAGTTCCTAGCGGCATTTCTCCGACTTCATCAAGAAATATTGTACCTCCGTCCGCCTCTTCAAAAAATCCCTTACGGTCGGAAAGAGCGCCGGTGAAAGACCCTTTTACGTGTCCGAAGAGCTCGCTTTCAATGAGCCCCTCAGGTATTGCTCCGCCATTTACCACTACTAACGGTTTTGACGAACGTGTGCTTTCTGCATGTAATGCGCGTACAACCAGTTCCTTGCCTGTTCCTGATTCCCCTTCTATAAGGACGGAAATATCTGTTGGTCCCACCTGCTCAATTGTCCTGACAACATCTTTTATCTCTTCAGATGAACCGATCAGTCCATATTTTTTTTGGAGACTTTCTAATTTTGTTTCTTGTAATACTTTCATAAATATCAGTCAGGATTCTGTATTCATTTTAAAAAAGTCTGCCGTTTTTGAGATGCCGCTTTCCAAATCGATCTCTGCCTTCCAGCTAAATAGCTGCATGGCTCGATCAGAATTTATACTGCTTCGCCTTTGTTCACCGGCAACTGGAGGACCGTGTTCGGCTTCAATTGATGAACCCATTTCTCCCTTCAAAAGCTCGGAAAGATAATTTACATCATATTCCATTCCTCTGCCTGCATTTGTAAGCGTACACTTATCAGAGCCAAGTACTAATTCATTTAAACGGACGATATCATCAATATATGTATAATCACGGGTCTGTTTTCCATCACCGTTTATGATAACTTGTTCGCCCTTTAATATTTTATTTGCAAAAATTGCGATCACACCCGCCTCGCCATGCGGATTCTGTCTTGGACCGTAAACGTTTGAATATCGGAGGATAGTATGCGTCAATCCATGTTCGACATGATAATAATGAAGATATTTTTCTATCGATAATTTGGAAATACCATATGGCGATACCGGATTAGCCGGATGCGTTTCATCCGCCGGGAAAACATCCTGTTCCCCGTAAATTGCTCCTCCTGTAGAAGCAAATATAAACTGCTTCACGTTTGTCCTCACGCAATTTTGGAGAAGATTAATACCCCCGATGATATTTACATCAGCATCAAATGCAGGATCCTCTGTCGACTTTCTCACATCCATTTGTGCTGCGTGGTGATTTACGACATCAAATTCCCCTTTGTCGAATATTTCCGATATTTTGGGAGAGCGAATATCAATCTCATGGTATATCACGTCATCCCGTTTGTTTTCCGCTTCGCCGCGAGACATATCATCTATTACTTCAACTATATGCCCTAAATCACTGTATTTGTCTACTATATGGGATGCGATAAACCCCGCTCCCCCTGTTACAAGGATCTTCATGTTAAATTATTCCTTATATATGCTATTCCCTTTGACCCGATATCTTTCCTGTAATGCATTCCTTCAAAATTTATTTTTCTCACTCCGGCATAAGACCCTTTAATTGATGCTTCAAGTGTATCTCCTATAGCTACTATATTTAGGACTCTGCCGCCATCTGTAACGTACGACAAATCCTTTTTATCAGTACCTGCATGAAATATAACGACAGCTGAACTGAAATCCTCATCTAATCCTTCAATTTTTACGCCCTTTTTATAGCTGCCGGGATACCCCTCAGAAGATAGAACAATACATGTCGAGCTCTTATCGCTTTCGGATAATGCAATGGATGATATATCACCATTTGCGGAAGCCAATAGCAGGTCTAAGAATTCGGTACCAATTAAAGGAATTATAGCTTGTGCCTCCGGATCGCCAAACCTGACATTGTATTCGACCACCTTAGGTCCGTCGGAGGTTATCATTATACCGACATACAATACCCCTGAATATGGTATGTTCTCACTGCTCATCGCATCGATAGTCGGCTTGATGATCGTTGATTCTATCGTTCTCAACATATCATCGGTTACTATAGGCGCGGGACTGTAAGCACCCATGCCGCCGGTATTTAACCCCTCATCACCATCATTCACTCTTTTATGATCTTGCGCGGAAGGGAGAATCGTATAGTTTTCTCCGTCAGTGACGACCAAAATTGAAGCCTCTTCCCCCTGCATCAATTCCTCTATCAATATCAGATTTCCCGCATCGCCGAATTTTTTTTCGATCATCATATTATTGATAGCTTCTTTGGCATCTTCCACGGAATTACAAATTATAACTCCCTTTCCGGCTGCGAGACCACTCGCCTTTATTACACAAGGGACAGTTTCTTCACTGACAAAATCAAATGCTTCAGCTGATTTATCGAAGGAACGATACTCAGCGGTTGGGATGGAATATTTTTGCATTAGCTCCTTCGCGAACAATTTACTGCCCTCGAGCGCTGAAGCTTTAGCGGTAGGTCCGAATATCAGTGATCCATTCGCTCTGAATTCATCGACTATCCCGTTTACAAGAGGCTGCTCAGGACCTACAATAGTAAGATCAATATCATTGGATATAGCAAATTTTAGGAGCTCTGAATTATTATTGAGATCTAAATTAACTAAAATAGCTTCCTCCATACCCGGATTTCCGGGCGCGCAATACAGATTATTTACTCGCCTCTCTTTGGATAATTTCCAGACCAATGCATGCTCTCTTCCCCCGGAACCTAATACAAGCAGATTCATGCTGCCGCACCCACCTCTTTTTCTATCTTCTTAATCTCATCCCTCAGGATAGCCGCATCTTCATACTGCAATTTCTCCGAAGCTTTCAACATCTCTTTTCGTAAAATATCTAAAAGATCGAGCTTATCTAATTGATCGGAATAGTTCTCCGATATCGATCCCGTTCTTCGTTCTTTAATATACCCGCCGAAAGCATCAGCTACGGCAGTAATTCTCTTTATATCTTCCTCGCTCTTCGTGATAGATTTAGGAACTATGTTATGTAGAGTATTGTACTCTTCCTGT
Organism: Fidelibacterota bacterium MT.SAG.2; assembly: GCA_004402915.1. Classification (GTDB taxonomy): domain Bacteria; phylum Fidelibacterota; class SORT01; order SORT01; family SORT01; genus SORT01. Next base: position 6,213 of record SORU01000006.1, on the reverse strand, counting down.
TTCTTCCTGCGCCTTTTAGTTTCTTCAATTACCTTGCTCATCGAATTTGTGATTTTATCGGCATAGAATATGACTTTTCCCGATAAATGACGGGCAGCTCGACCAGCAGTCTGCATAAGCGATACTTCTGACCTTAAAAATCCTTCTTTATCAGCGTCAAGAATGGCTACCAGGGAGACTTCCGGAAGATCTAACCCTTCCCGTAAAAGATTTATCCCGACAAGGACGTCAAATTTATTCAAGCGAAGATCGCGTAATATCTGAACTCTCTCCAATGTACCTATCTCAGAGTGCATATACCTGACCTCTATTTTCATTCCACTCAGGTATTCCGAAAGATCTTCCGCCATTCTTTTCGTGAGCGTGGTTACAAGTACGCGTTCGCTCACGGCAACTCTTTCCTTGATTTGTTTAATGAGATCATCTATTTGTCCCTTAGTCGGTATTACCTCGATTTCCGGGTCCAACAGACCGGTCGGACGCACAAGTTGCTCAACGATAACTCCTTCGCTCTTTTCCAATTCAAGTTCTGCCGGCGTTGCAGAAACAAAGACGACGCTTTTAAGTTTGCTCTCAAATTCATCGAACTTCAGAGGACGATTATCCAGAGCTGAAGGTAAGCGAAACCCGTACTCCACAAGGGTTTCCTTGCGCGCTCTATCGCCGTTATACATACCTCTTATCTGAGGAAGTGAGACATGAGATTCGTCGATCATAACTAAAAATTCTTCAGGAAAATAATCGATCAATGTATCAGGCGGTTCTCCCGCTTTTCTATTTGCAATTATCCGCGAATAATTCTCTATTCCCGAACAGTAACCTAATTCCTGGATCATTTCGATATCGTAATTCGTTCGCTGTTCGAGCCTTTGAGCTTCCACTAACTTATTATTATCACGAAGATAATCAAGCCTTTCATAAAGTTCTTCTTGAATAGCAACTATCGCCTTTTTCATCTTCTCTTCCGGCGTAACAAAATGCTTGGCGGGATAAAATACAGCCTTGTCCTTCTGATAGATAATTTCTCCCGTAAGTGCATTTATGACAGAAATATTTTCGATTTCATCGCCGAAAAGTTCGATCCTGACAGGATAATCATCGTATGCGGGAAAGATCTCTATAACATCTCCGCGAACCCGGAAATTTCCCCTGTCAAGTACCATATCATTGCGTAGATAATGGATATTAACCAGATTTAAAAGGATTTCTTTGCGATTTATTTCTTCGCCCTTTTCAAGAATAATACACATACCCCTAAAATCCTTAGGTGAACCGATTCCATAGATACATGAGACGGAAGAAATAACTATGACATCCTCCCTCTCAAGTAGAGCAGCAGTAGTGCGCAGGCGAAGTTTATCTATTTCTTCGTTTACAGATGAATCCTTTTCTATGAATGTATCCGTGACGGGTAAATATGCCTCCGGTTGATAGTAATCATAATAAGATATGAAAAACTCCACGGCATTATTCGGGAAAAGAGACTTGAATTCGCCATATAATTGAGCGGCGAGTGTTTTATTGTGCGACATGATCAATGTCGGCTTATTTATATTTTGAATCACATGCGCCATTGTAAAGGTTTTGCCACTGCCTGTTACACCCAATAGCGTATTAAATCGCCTGCCCGATCGAATTGCTTTGGTGAGCTCGTCTATTGCCTGAGGCTGATCACCACTCGGCGTCATATCCGTTATCAGTTCAAATGATGCCATTTTGACACTAAATTCCTTATTTAACCCTTAAAAGTAACACAATTAAAAAAATTATCAAGAAATATTGTCATAATGGTCAGAGAAAAAGTGAAAAATACATCTGTGCTCATCAGAGGTGAGCAATTTTACTTAGAAGAAGATGCCCTCTGCCGACTGTACCCTGCACATTCATTATAATAAAATAAATTCCCGGTGTCAGCCTTAATCCTTCATTTAGAGGATACCAAACTATTTCATAACCGCCCATATCCCGGTCATCATCGAGAATCGTGCTTAGGAGATTGCCCCTCATATCATACAGTTCCAATTTTACGGTAGCAGGCTGTGGAAGATAAAAGCGAATGATCGTTTTATTTTTTATCGGATCGGGAACACTTCTCATCAATCGAATGTTATTGGAACTATTTAGGAAATCATAACGCGAAATTTTGATACTTCCTTTCGGAGCATTCCATAAGCTTTTAAACAGATAATCAAGTAATTGAGATCTGCTTATAAATGAGGTACTTTCATTGGGTTTGTGAATTGCCTCCATGCCGAAGCCGAGAAGCGCATAATTTCCTCCGGTTTGCCTAAATACCATTCCCCCTGCTAAATGTTTCTCCTGAGCGTCATAATAAACCAGCGGGATGATTTTATCCGGAGATGTCAATTCATCAGGATCTGCTTGATTGTCCGCACCGCTGATGCCTGACAAGAGTGTATATATCGGCATTTTCGTATCTTTACTATTATAAAGCAAAAGTTCTTTTCTGTTTCCCGCGAATTTGATTCCGTCTTCTTTGAAGGGATCGTATTCACTTAAATATTCGACAATTTTCTGTCCCGTATAAAGCAAATGTCCACCTTCATTGATGAATTGGTTAAGATCGCTCAGCAACAATGATATTGAAACGAGCGGAACGGCAACTCCGGAGTATAATATTGCCGTGTTATATTCCAATTCAAACAGCTTCTCATATAATGATATATCTGATTCTCCGGTCCAATAATGATACGCATAATTCAGTTCCAAACTGTCAAGAGCAGCAGTGTAATACTTTAATATATCGGGGTTTGGTGAGATGGATATAATTCCTATATCAGCCTTCTTTACTCTGAAGGGAGCAATATTCTTCTCTTCATCCCCGATAGTGACATTCAAGATTCGGATTCCATAAGGAAACTCGGGTATTATCATTACTTCGAACTCTCCCGAAACCAACTCGACTTCAAAATCGTTATTGCCGGTTATTTCTACAGAAGTAAATAGTTCTTTTTCAATATGGAATTGAATTGTCCCATTCAATATTCTGTTATCATCAGATAGGATAGAACCCTTTACTAATAATCTCTTCTTCGGAACGAGAGCAAAGTTAGCGATATATCTATCATGACCTTTCAGACTGACGGACAATGAGTCGGCATAAAACTTCAAGTCATCGATACTTATCAGAATATCTTCCGCAATCACTCTAACCGCATATTTCCCATTCTCCCCCGTTGTAACAGATTTCATTTCACTTTCGGATAAGACACTGATTTTAATTCCCTTTTCAGGAGTTCTTTTACCCGCCAATAAAACAGCCCCCTCTAAGAGAGTTGTTCCTTTATCCAAAACCGACAGTGCAATGTCGATATCATAGGATGGTAGATCAGCACTACCTGCCGCGTATCTCAGTGCATTATACCTATTTTTAAGAAAAGAGCGTTTGTTCGCATTTCGCAATAGAGCCAAAGAACCGGCAGCATATCCAAGAGATACGAGATCACTCATATAGACAGAGCCATCGGGAGTTACGAGGAGTTGCGGCGCTTTTAGTATATCGGAGTCCATGCTAAAGTCATCAGTGTAACCCTGAACAAACAGCCCGGGTAAATTGCCTAATGATGCTGTAGATCCTTCAGGGTACATTAACAGTACGGGAATTTGAGAAGATTCAATCGCTTTGATTGCATCCCAAACCAACTTATACTTTTCATCAAAATCAACTTCCCACGTCAGAGCAATTACATTCGGAATATTTCTTGTATCACGCACATTAACTAAATCTTCCAACGTCTTTAGGAGCGCCGACAGAGTACTTGTCGAATTTGTTCCAAATAACGGCAGATATTCGATAGAAGATTCTGTTGCTATTCCCCTATCGTCCCAGCTGTCTTTCCAACCAGCTGCGCTTACGGTCAGCCAATCCCAATTCTCACTCTGTTCCAGATCAAGGAGACTTTCGCCGTCGATTGCTGACGCATCAATGAACTCCGGACTGTAAGGATAAAAATCGGGTAAAGCGCCCCCGATAATTGATATTTTTCTATCCCTTCCATTATTCATAGGGTCAGCCTCGCTTGTTCTTTTTAGATTATCAACAACCTTTATCAATTTGTGATACAGGGATGTATCGGTTGAGGAGAGTTCGCTCGTTCTGTTGTAAACGGAAACGTCTTCGTAAAAGGTCAGGTCTTGATCTTCGTTGGAAATAAGATTGATCAAACTATCGTTGGCTGTAACGATAATTGCATCGATTATCCAAAGAGATTGGTAAGCCTCTATATCTCCATTCTGTTTATATGTTTTTAATTTGCTCAGGAGAACTCTTTGGCTCAGAGTGGATTTCTCCCGCATGGCTCTTAAAACGGTTATGCTTGCGACGTTCAGATCGGTAAGATTCTTTGAATAATAATCTGAATAATCTCTTGAGCTGTTATCATTGCTAAGAGAAATTATATATTTTTTGACGCTTAACTCTTGTGAATACAATCCTGTTGTGAAACATAACAGTAAAAACACTATCGGTAATAGATAGTATCCTGAATGATTATTATTCTGTATCCATGAGAATGAATTATTCAGTATCAATTATCTTTTATCTTTTAAGACGGTCGAAAGTTTGACAATTCTCCCGTCACTTCGTAGACAGCAGAGGATGTTATCTTCACATCTACAAACGTACCTGATTCAACTTTTTGATTCACTATGACGATATTATCAACTTCAGGCGCATCCTTATAGGTTCTGCCGATGGAAATGTCGCTATCCGCCTTATATTCATCTATCAGAACTGAATAAACGCCATTTACCATTTCTTTGTTTTTTTGTTCAGAAATTTCCTGCTGCAAAAGCATTATCTTGTCCATTCGTTCAAGTTTCATTTCTTTTGAAACGGTGTCTTCCATCAGCCCGGCAGAAGTAGTTTCCTCATGCGAATAGGTAAACACTCCCAATCGGTCGAATCTTGTTTCCTCAACAAAATCATATAATTCCTGAAATTCTTCCTCACTCTCCTCAGGATAGCCAACTATAATTGATGTTCTTAAAGCTATATCAGGTATAGCTCGCCGAAGATCATATATAATCCTCCTGATCTTAGCCGAACTTGTACTCCGTTGCATCGATTTCAGGATCCGGTCATTTATATGCTGCACCGGCATATCGAGGTAATTGCATACTTTAGATTGCTCTCTTATCATTGTGCTTAGGTCGTTTGTAATATGCGCGGGATGAGCATACATAATCCTTATCCATTCAATACCGTCTGTCATTGAAAGCTCTCTTATCAGATTGTGTATTCTTGGACCTTTTTCCCCATTTGATTTCAAATCCCATCCGTACATTGTTAGGTCCTGCGAAATGAGTATCAGTTCTTTAATTCCCTTGGCAGCAATTCTTTCGGTCTCTTCGAGAAGTGAATCGATACTCCGGCTCTTCTGCAAGCCACGCATATTCGGAATAGCGCAGAAACTGCATTCGTTATCGCATCCTTCGGCAACTTTAAGATAAGAATAATAATTTTTGGTATCGAGAAGTCTCCGCCCGGGTCTTGCGTAATGCGCTGCTTCTGTTCCTCCCAAATGAGTTAGGATACTTCTGAAATCTTCAACGCCGAAAAATCCGTCTACTTCCGGAAGATCCTTTCTCAATTCAGATTCATACCTCTGTGAAAGGCAGCCTGCCACGAGCAGCTCTGTTGCTCTACCCTCTGATTTAACAGTTACAGCATTCAAAATGGTTTCTATTGACTCCTCGCGGGCGCTCTCGATAAAACCACATGTATTGACAATTATGACATCGGCATCCTTCTCATCTTCGACCAAGTTAAAGCCTGCACGTTGTAAGCCGTTCCCCATAACTTCGGAATCGACTTCGTTTTTCGGACATCCGAGAGTTACTATTTTGACATTTTTAGGCACTATCATCCTCATAAAATAATGATGCTGCAAAGGCTTCCGCTTCAAACGGCTCTAAGTCTTCCACGTCTTCGCCTATTCCAATATACTTTACAGGGATATCAAGTTCATTATTAATGGATAGGACGATACCTCCTTTGGCAGTACCGTCTAATTTCGTCAATACCAATCCTGTTACGCCAACGGTCTTTGAAAATTCTTTCGCTTGTCTCAAGGCATTTTGTCCGTTATTCGAGTCCAGCGTCAGTAAGATTTCATGAGGCGCTTCCGGATCTATCTTTCCCCTAATTCTCTTATTTAAAAAACATTACTAATTTATTATTTACCCACTTTG
>SORU01000005.1 GCA_004402915.1 Fidelibacterota bacterium MT.SAG.2 | reverse complement strand
AGATGTGTATAAGAGACAGCTCTTTTGGTCATCCTCTTTTTCCTGCTCACTCTCTTGTTCGTCTTTATCCTGTTCGTTTTCATTTTCTTGTTCGTCCGTATCCTGCTCCTCTTCCGAATCCTCGTTCTCCTCTTGCTGCTCGTCGTCCCCTTCCTGTTTCTCTTCGTTTTCTTCAAGCATGCTCTTCACGAATTCGTAGTTGAATTTTGCGTCCTCATCCTCAGGGTTGAACTTCATCGCATACTTGAACGCTTCGAGGCTCTTCTCCGGCTTCTTCATTCTGAAGAGTGTGTTCCCCAAGTTATAATATGCCCGCGACTTCGCTTCCGGCGCCTCCAACGTGAGGGCGTCTTCAAACCCCGACTTGGCAGAATTAAGAGTTCCTTTCTGGTAGAAAGCTCCGCCTAAGTTGAATTTCAGATTCTTATCATCCGTGTTTTTTGCCAACAGTTCGGAGTATAACTCTATAGCTTTATCGTAATCTCCTTGCCGGTATGCGTTCAGAGCCGGGTCGGAGCTGCTCTGCTGAGCCTGAATCGGCGTTGAAATCGCAATCAGAATCAAAAGTATTGAATATTTTATATTATTTATATCTGCCATGCCATTCACTCTTTAGTTTACGCTGTTCAGGTATAAAAGGTTCTATGAAAAGCAACAACAGTGCGAACGCTACAATATACTGATACCACTCTTTAAATTCATCAAATTCCCTTGAACTGAACTCGCTCTTTTCAAGTTCGGTGATCTGATTAAAAACCATCTCCAAGCCGCTTGTTCTTGCCGGAAGCCTGAAGTACCTCCCGCCCGTGATTCCCGCGATTTCATCGAGCGATGCCTCGTTCAGACGGGTTGTTATTATCTGGTCATCGTCATCCCGCTTGAAACCGATCCTCATTCCACGTTTATCATAAATGGGGATCGGCGCGCCCGCTATAGATGCGATACCGACGGTGTAAATAATGACTCCCTGATCAAAAGCGGTCGCCGCCGCCTCGATAGGGTCATCCTCATGGTCTTCGCCGTCCGTAAGAATAATTATCACGCGCTGCGTACCGCTCTCCCCTTTGAACGCATCTAAAGCGGTGTTTATCGCATCCGCCGTCGCCGTTCCCTGTGTACCTATAATATCACTGTCGACAATACTCAGTATCATCTTAGCCGCCGAATAGTCGAGCGTCAAAGGCACCTGAAGATAAGATACTCCCGCGAACGCGACCAACCCTATCCTGTCCCCTTCTAATCGGTCAATAAAGCGCGAGATCTCAAATTTCGCCCTATCCAAACGGTTCGGAGTTATATCCTCCGCCTCCATACTCTTCGATACGTCAAGCACGATAACAATATCTATTCCCTCGCGTTTCACTTCCGAGAGTACGGTACCCATCTGAGGCCCCATCAAGGCAAATATCAGGATCGTTACGGCAGAGAGAACTACAACTCCTTTCGCCATCTGACGTTTGAGACTCGAAGAACGGTGAAGTCGCTTTATAACCTCGATATCGCCTAATGAAGAAAACAGTTTCTTTTTTCTTTTCAGTGCTACGTACAAGAGCAGCGTCAACAGCGGAATGAACCAGAGCAGAGAGATGTAATCATAATTCGCGAATCGGAACATTATTCTTACGGCAGCCTCCTCGAGTACGTCAAACCGGTGAAAATTTCCATCAGAAGCAGGAGCACTCCCGACAGCAGAAAGAAAGAATAGAGTTCTTTGTAGCGTGTATATTCCTTCACTTTTATCTCCGTCTTTTCAAGCTCATTTATCTCTTCGTATATATCGAGCAGCCGCTTTTCATTGGAAGCGTGATAGTATTTCCCGTTTGTGGTCTCCGCGATCTGCCTGAGTATCGCCTCATCGAGTCCGCTCTGCAAAAGCCTCCGGTCTCTCGTTCCCGCGCCCACGGTGTATATCTTTACGTCGAACGTTGCCGCCAATTCCGCCGCCATTATCGGCTGTATCTCACCCGAATTGTTACTCCCGTCAGAGAGGAGTATCATCACCTTGCTCTTGGCATCGCTGTTCTTCAGCCTGTTGACACCGCTGGCGATAGCCAGCCCGATAGCGGTACCGTCATATTTTTTCGGCACAATCGTCACCTTGCGCAAGAATTGACGGAGGATGTCATAATCCAACGTCAAAGGCGCTTGCACGAACGTTTCCGACGCGAAAACCACCAATCCTATCCTGTCGTTCACCCTGTTATCTATGAAGTGCTCTGCCACCTTCTTAGCCGCTTCCAACCTGTTAGGTCTGAAATCTCTCGCCTCCATGCTGCTCGAAATATCCAATACGAGCATGATGTCGATCCCTTCGGTGGTCACCTCCTGATTGGTCACACCGGAACGGGGCCTCGCGAACCCTACTATCAGCAACGCGATGGCGAGCATTCTCAATGCGAACGGCAGATGAACCTTGAGCGGCACTGCGCGCTTTTGGATTATACCGAAAATCGCCGTCTCGGAAAAGCGCAGCTTGCTCCTGTTAACGTCGTTCTTGCGTACGTACCACACCAAATAAAAGGGTACGGCTAACAATAGCCATAGGAACGATATGTTTTCAAATGTGATCATAATTATCCATACGTAAGACTGTAAAATAAGAAAGTTTGTTCTAAAAATCTAAGAAGATTTTTAAAAGTTAGTCGAGGGTTGCTTTAATGCTTTTTAATTTGCGGGTTAGAGCTTGTGCCATAGACACTACTTCGGAGCCCTGACCGCTCTTACATAATCATGACAGGCGAGTGCTTTCCCGCTTCTGTAGCCACTAATCCCTCATTATGCGGAGTGTTTTCAATCTATCGCATCTTTGATGCGAAAAATTCCCCTCTATTAAGAGGGGAAAGCCGATCCGATAAAAATCTTATAGCCAAAGGCTGGGGTGTGTTTAGAGTTTAGAGTGGACAAAATATTCTACTTAATAAAACGCTCTTGACACACCCCGTCTTTTGGCTCCGCCAAAATCCTCCGTAGGAGTTCCTACGGAACACCCCTCCCCGCCAGACCGATGTCGGACTGGTTGATAGAGGGGAATATTTCAGTCTCTCCCCTTGAGGGGAGTGCCTCGTAGAGGCGTGGGGTGTAATCGTTCGGTTCTTATAAATTTAGAGATCAATACAATCACACCCTCCGTCACTTTGTGACACCTCCCTCAAGGGAGGAGGAATAGGATAAACCCTAACTCGGAACGAGCTCTTCCACTCTCGCGGCTGCTCGAAGCAGTTCGGTTTCCTCGAACGGTTTGCCGATCAGCTGTAAGCCTATAGGAAGACCTTCGGATGAGTTACCGACCGGGATGCTGATACCGGGCAGACCTGCGAGATTGAGCGAAGTCGTATAGATATCCACGAGATACATGGCGAGCGGGTCGTCCATTTTATCGCCGAGTTTGAACGGAGTTGTCGGTGACGTAGGCGCTAAAAGGAGATCGACTTCCTTAAATGCAGTGATGAAGTCGTCACGTATCAACCGTCTGACCTGCTGCGCTTTCTTGTAATAGGCATCGTAATAGCCTGCCGAAAGGACATAGGTACCCAACATGATCCGGCGTTTTACCTCTTCGCCGAACCCTTTGCTCCGTGATTGGCTATAGACTTCGGAGAGTTCATTCCCATCCGCCCTGAAACCGTAACGCATTCCATCGTAACGCTCAAGATTGGAAGAAGCTTCCGCCGTTGCGATGATATAATAAGTCGCGATCGAATACTCCGTGTGCGGAAGCGAAACCTCTATGATCTCCGCTCCTTTCGACCGTAAAGATTCTGTCAATTCACGTACCCTGTCGAGTATCTCCTTGTCGCACCCTTCGCCGTAATACTCTTTCGGTAGTCCTATCTTCAATCCTTTAACATCATTGTCGAGCAGATTCGGATAGTCGGGCACTTCCTCGGTCGAGGAAGTTGAATCACATTTGTCGTGTCCGGCTATCGCTTTCAGGAGGAGGGCAACATCGCTGACACTGTTGGCTATCGGACCTATCTGATCAAGCGAGGAAGCGAACGCTATCAGACCGTATCGTGAAACTCTGCCGTAAGTCGGTTTCATCCCTACTACGCCGCAAAATGCGGCGGGAAGCCGGATAGAGCCACCCGTATCGCTGCCGAGCGCCATATCCACAATTCCGGCAGCAACTGCGGCTGCCGAGCCTCCGCTTGAACCACCGGGGACATATTCAGGATTCAGGGGATTCTTGACCGGACCGAACGATGAATTTTCATTCGAGGAACCCATGGCGAACTCGTCCATATTCGTCTTTCCAAAGAGCAGCGCATCGTTTGCCATCAACCGTTCAACCACCGTCGCATCATACGGTGGGATAAAATCTTTTAAAATTTGTGAGCCTGCGGTCGTTACCGTCCCTTTTGTGATGATTGCGTCTTTAATTGCGACCGTTTTGCCCGCCAACATTCCGGCAGTTCCGGACTTCATCGCATCTGTGATCTTTTCCGCGGAGGAGCGGATCTTCTCTTTTTCGAGTGAAAGAAAAATGTTCAGCTCTTTCTTCTCATCCGCCAAGGAGAGAGCATCTTCAACTTTTTCTATAAACTTTTCGTAACTATCCATCGAAACTTAAAATTAAATGTTAAATGTATTCAGTAAAGAGTTGTTCTGAAGCCGATTCAACCCGGAAAGATCATGCTTCCGGTTTATCTTTATCGTCATCCGGCTTATCAATCTCTTCTTTTCTAATCTCGTCTGTAACTTCCTTAGCGGCTTTTCTGAACTCCAAAATTCCTTTTCCGAGCCCCTTTGCGAGATCAGGCAGCCGTTTTGCGCCGAATAGAAGCAATAGAACGACAAATATTAAGATCCATTCCCAACCACCGGGAAAACTCATATCAATCTCCTTTAGGTTTAGTTATCTCCACCATCGTAGAAGGTAATACGCAACGCCGATTCCTATCAAGCTTATTACGTTCAAAGTGATGCTTAATCCAAGGGTCAATTGTAGCATAATTATATTCAGTGTACCGGGACCTACGGAGAGAGTTTTTGACAGCAGGAAGAATTGCTTGACGACTCCTTCCGGGAGTATAAACCCTAATATCTCTCCCACCAAAGTACCCATTATGGCGCCTAAAGTGAGAGTGTATATTGCCAAGAGAACCGGTTTATTGTTACTCATATTGCCCTTCAAGTAATCATCAGTTGAACGATATCAAGGACTCGAACAGTCCCAATCCATCGGTCGAGCCAAGCAGACTTTCGCTTGCGCGTTCAGGGTGCGGCATCAATCCGAGCACGTTACCCTCTTTATTATAAATACCGGCTATGTTCCCAAGCGATGCGTTCGGATTGGATTTGCTGTTCGCGTTACCTTTGGCATCGCAATATCTGAAAGCTACCCGACCGTCAGACTCGATTTCCTCTAAAGTATCGTCATCCGCAAAAAAACTTCCGCCGATATGAGCGATCGGCATTTTCAGCAGCTGCGATTTTTCATATTTTGAAGTATATATGGAGCTTTCTGTTTCTACTCTGATGATAACATTATCACTGATAAATTTTAGCGAACCATTTGTAACCAGGGCTCCGGGGAGCAAACCGCATTCCAACAAAATCTGAAAACCGTTACAGATACCAATCAGAGGTTTTCCCTTTGCCGCGAATTCGATCACCGATTCCATTATTGGAGAAAACCGCGCGATCGCCCCGGTACGGAGATAATCGCCATAGCTGAATCCACCGGGCAGAATGACAACATCCGAACCCTCAAGATCGCGTTGCTCGTGCCAGAGCATAATCACATCCTGACCGAGCAGATTTTTGAGGACATGCTGTGTATCCAGTTCGCAGTTAGAACCCGGAAAGACCACAATACCGATTTTCATCTGGACAGTTCTACTCCTCTATGATCTTATATGTGTATTTTTCTATCACAGGATTTGAGAGAAGTTTTTCACAAACCGCTTCGGTTGAACTGCGTGCCTTTTCCAAGTTGTTGGTATTGAACCGGAGATGGAAGTACTTACCCGTGCCGATTTCTTTTATCCCCTCAATTCCAATACCGCCGAGCGCTCCCGTGATGGTTTTTCCTTGGGGATCCAAAATACCGTCTTTCAGTGTGACGATAACCTCAGCTCTTATCATTCCCCCTTATTCCCTTAAACCGTTATTAGCCATTTCTGAATCTTCGTCTTTTCCGTATGTGAAAGCCCATCGGATTACGTTGAACATTAAAAAGAGAAAAACAACAGGGAAAATGACCAAGCCTTTGAATAGGAACATAAGGACCAATGAGAGTAAAAAGAAATATAATAACAGATTCGGTTTCCCGTTATTTTTAAGTGAAATATTGGGAAACTTATAAAAAGGCATCGAGCTCACCATCAGAAATGAAAGCCCGAACACTAACGGCAGAACAAATCTTAATGCGCCGATATTATAGGGAATCTCAAGATAGAAGAGAACGAATCCTGCGAGAATTGTCGCCATGGAAGGAGCGGGAAGTCCGATGAAGCGACCCTTCTGTTCCTCGGAATGAATATTATATCGTGCCAATCTTATTCCCGCGAAAAGTAACGGCAGGAAAGCTATTAAAGCTCCTACAACCACCCATTCACCTGAAAAAGCCTTGTATATCAATACGCTTGGGGCGACTCCAAAAGAGGTAATATCAGCAAGTGAATCAAACTCGAGTCCGAATTTTGAAGGTTTGTTGATCTTTCGCGCTATCTTTCCGTCAAAAGCGTCAAAAAAAGCAGCAAGAAGTATCAGATAAGAAGCAGCCAAGAGCTTACCGTTGACTATCAGCAGGATTGCAAGATAGCCGCTGATGAGATTCATTACGGTGAATACGCTTGGAACCACCGCTTTAGTCAGCTTCATTGTTTAGAACTCCTATAACTGTTTCTCCCCCTTTTACCGCATCCCCAAGTTTTACGGAGATCTCCGCGTCCAACGGTAATAGGATATCGACCCTGCTTCCAAACCGTATCAGCCCGAATCTGTCCCCCGCTTCCACAGTTTGACCCGGTTTAAGATCATACACTATTCTACGCGCGATCAATCCGGCTATCTGTTTAAAATATATCCTTTTCCCGCCAGTGTCAACCGAAATGAGAGATTGCTCGTTATCCAACGATGCCTTTTCGTTCCAGGCGGCGAGGAATTTGCCGGGAAAATACTTAACCTCATGAATCGTACCCGAGACAGGCACCCGATTCACATGAACGTTGAATACCGACAGAAATACCGAAACCTGTATAAAATTTTCTTCGGAAAGCTCCGGGAAATTCACCTCTTTGATGACGACCACCTTTCCGTCACCGACCGAGAGCACAAGGTTATCGCCATTGGGAATTATCCTATCAGGATCACGGAAGAAAAAAACTATGAAGATAAGCAGTAATGCTTCGGTATATGTCAATCCCCAGAGAAACCCGTTTCCCGTTATTGAGGCGGCGAACCCTAACGCTATCAGGATAATTCCCGCCGCCGCTACGAATGGTATGCCATCTGAAGCCAATCTAAAACGCTTCCCTATCCAAGTACTCTTTTCAGAATCTCCTTGTAGGCGCTTTCCACGCCTCCAAGGTCTTGTCGGAAACGATCCTTATCAAGTTTTTTCTTCGTCTCCACATCCCAAAAACGGCATGTGTCCGGTGATATCTCGTCACCTAAATAGATGACTTTATTCTGTGTTCCGAACTCCAGCTTGAAATCGACTAAAAGCAAGTCTCTTCTAAAGAGAAAATCCTTGAGTACAACGTTTATCTTCTTCGCATACCTGCTGATCTCGGCTACTTCATCCGTGCTTGCCAATCCGAAAGCAACTGCGTGTTCATTACTTATCATTGGATCATGCAGGGAATCATCTTTGAGGTAAAACTCCAATACCGGCTGTTTTAATTCCGTACCCTCTTCTATGCCGTATTTTTTAACCATACTCCCCGCGGCGATATTCCTCATCACTACCTCAATCTTAAACATCTCGAGTTTTTTTACCAACATAGATGTCTTACTGAGTTTCTTTTCGAAATGAGTTTGAATTCCGTGACTTCGAAGGTAATCAAACAAAAATGCCGAAAGCTGATTGTTGATGGCGCCCTTTCCTTTTATTGTCCCCTTTTTGGCTCCATCACCCGCTGTAGCGGAATCTTTAAAATCCTGAATCACTAAATCCTCATCATTAGTCGAATATATCTTCTTTGCTTTTCCCTCGTATAATAGTTTTTTCTTATCCATTTAATTCCTCCGGATCATACTAAATTTAACCGTTTAAAAATACCATCTACCTGCTTGAGATTTTCCTCAGGTTTAAAACATTTATCAATCTCTTCGCCGCTGAGAAGAGCCGTGACCTCTCCATCATCGAGCAGACATTCCTTAAAATCTATCTTTTCATTCCATGCCTTCATCGCCGTTCGCTGTACAATTTCATAAGCCTCTTCTCTCGTAATATTCTTTTCAACCAATCTGAGTAATATTGCGCCCGAATATATCAAACCATAGGATTGATCAATATTTTCAATCATTCGTTCAGAGTTCACCACTAACTTCTCCATCAACGAGCTGAACTTTTGTAAGCAATATACCACTATTATCGTCGAATCCGGGATGATCACTCTCTCTACAGATGAATGAGAGATGTCCCTTTCATGCCAGAGCGCAACATTCTCCATCGCCGCAATCGCATTCCCTCTGACAAGCCGAGCCATGCCGGCAATCCTTTCGGAGAGTATCGGATTCCTTTTATGGGGCATTGCCGATGAGCCTTTCTGACCTTTGCTGAAATACTCCTGAGCTTCCCTTACTTCCGTTCGTTGAAGATGACGTATCTCCACGCTGAACTTTTCGAGACTTGATGCGATGAGCGCCAAAGACGTCATATAATTTGCATGCCTGTCTCTCTGAATTATCTGGTTTGAGACGGGCGCCGCCTTCAATCCGAGACGTTTGCACACTTCAATTTCTATATCAGGTTCAAGATGAGAATACGTACCTACTGCGCCCGAGATTTTACCTGTAGCAATCTCCTTAACCACTTCCGACCATCGCTTGCGATGTCTGCGGATCTCTTCTACCCAGATAGAGAGTTTAAGTCCGAATGTTATCAACTCGGCATGGATTCCGTGAGTTCTGCCTATCATGATGGAATTCTTATGCTCTACCGCTCTTTTTGAAAGAACTTCTTCAAGATTCTCAAGTTCTTCGGCGACCAATTCACCCGCTTCCTTCATCCTCATTGCTAAAGACGTATCCAGCAGGTCCGAAGAGGTCATTCCGAAGTGCATATATCCGGCTTCTTTTCCGACGTATTCAGCGACATTTGTCAAAAACGCAATCACATCATGGTTTACCTCTTCCTCTATCTCTTCGATTCGTTCCACACTGAAATCACCTTTTTCCCGAATAGCTTTTGCCGCAGCTGCCGGAATCATTCCTCTTTCTGACTGTACTTCGGCAACGGTTGCTTCCACTTCAAGCCATGAGCGGAATTTTTGTTCTTCCGTCCAGATATTTCCAATCTTTTCAGGTGTATATCGCGGGATCAACTATCTCTACCTGTTCGGTTTTCCTAAAATCATCCTTAACGTCCTTTCAGAGTTACCGCGTCTGATGAGCATAATCAACGTATCGCCTGCACGGAGGAAATTTTCCTCTATTATCTTAAAGATATCATCATCATTTATCACTTCCTCTCCGTTTACTTCTATGATGATATCGCCCACCATCAAGCCCGCTTTGTCTGCCGGGCTCTTCTTTTCAACATTTGTAATCAGTACACCTTTTTCTGTTTCCAAATCAAGATGTTTCGCCACAAGACGATTCAGATCCCGGACATCCATTCCAGTCCAAAAACTCCTGTCGACTTTACCGTATTTCTTGAGCTCCTTGTAAACGGATATTGCCCTGTTGATGGGGATAGCAAAACCGATTCCTATCGAACCCTCAGAATATCTGCTGCCCGTGAAGATGAACGTGTTTATTCCTATCACTTCTCCTATGGCATTGAGAAGGGGTCCTCCGCTGTTACCCGAGTTTATGGAGGCATCTGTTTGAATCATATCCTGATATACTCTGCCGGATTCCTGTTGTCCAAAATCCAGGTTCAAACCTGAGATGACTCCGACTGTTGCAGTCGGTTTTTTACTGATATCGAATAAACCGAAGGGATTACCTAAAGCTATCACCCACTCGGCTATGATTATATCGTCCGAATTGCCAAACTCTAAGAATGGGAAGTCTTTTCCCTTTAGCTTCAACAGAGCTATATCAGATGTTCTGTCCACCCCTACTATCTCGGCTTCATGATCGGTTCCATCCGAAAGTGTCACTACAACCTCTACGGCATTTTCTATTACATGTGAATTGGTCAATACGAAACCATCCGAAGTAATGAGGAACCCGGAACCGAGGCTTTTCACGCGCTGCTTGAAAACTCTGTCCGGAAAGAGAAGAGACCATATCGGATCATTCGCAAACGGGGTTCGTGAATATTCGCGGATTTGAATCGCATTTATCCCCGCTACCGCTGGACTGCTTTTTGCGACAGTCTCAGTAATGATATTTCGCCTGCCGTTGTAAATAACAGCATTAATTTCTTCTTTATTCTGCGCAACGATCTCCGGCGCTGCAAACATTATCGACAATTGAGCGATAACTACAAATTTATATAAACTTTTCTCTATGATTTCATCGACTCCCAATCTTTAAGAAATTGCTCTATACCTCTGTCCGTCAATGGATGTTTAGCCATCTGATGCAATACTTTCATCGGCAGTGTTGCTATATGCGCTCCATAAAGAGCTGTGTCAACTACATGAAGAGGATTGCGAATGCTGGCTACAATGATCTCAGTTTCGTATCCATAATTATCGTAAATCTGTGAAATATCAGCAATTAAGTCCATACCCGGCATAGCCATGTCATCAATTCTGCCGACAAAAGGGCTTACGAACGTCGCCCCCGCTTTTGCCGCGAGAAGAGCTTGTAAGGAGGAAAAAATAAGAGTTACGTTTGTCATTGTTCCCTCTCCGCTGAGTACTTTGACCGCCTTGATCCCGTCAACGGTCATCGGGATTTTTACGCAGATGTTTTCGTGAAGCTCTCGAAGTTTTCTGCCTTCGGCTATCATTTCATCAGTTTTCAATCCAACTACTTCTGCGTTCACAGGACCGTCAACTATTTCACAAATTTCCTTAATCACGGTTTCAAAATCCCTGCCCTCTTTTGCAATAAGTGACGGATTGGTCGTAACTCCATCTACAATGCCCCACGAAGCGCCTTCTTTGATCTCGTCAACATTTGCTGTGTCCAAAAATATTTTCATACTGCTCCTTTATCAATTAAAGTTCTCCGCATAGACTACTTTTTCGAGATATAATCCATGAGCGGGAGCGTTAGGTCCTGCCGCGCTCCTATCCGATTTGTCAAATATCTCTTCAAATTGCTCCACAGTTATCTTTCCCCTCCCAACCTCTATCATCGTCCCCACCAATGATCTGACCATATTATAAATAAATCGATCCGCTGCTATAGTATAATACATATAATCACCATTTTCACGCCATTCAGATTTCCGTATCTTACATTTTTTATTTTCCGTTTCAGATCTCGTATTACAAAATGAGCTAAAATCAGTGTTTGCCTTAATAATTTTCGCAGCTGTAACCATATCCTGCAGACTCAGATCATAACCCGGACCGTAAGCATAAAATCGCGCAAGAGCAGACTCCCGTTTAATTACCTTGTAATGGTACTGTCGTTCTAAAGCATCCCGGCGTGAGTGAAAATCCTCTTCCACTTCTATAGAATGCAATATCCGTATGTCTTTTGGGAGCGTGCCGTTCAACCCTTCCATAAATTTTCTTGCGGATATTTCAGACTCTGTTCTAAAATTCGCCACTTGACCCATCGCGTGTACACCGCTGTCGGTCCTGCCTGCGCCGGTCAGCGTCACTTTGCTGCCGATCAGGGACCGGAGTGCTTTCGTCAGTTCACCCTGCACCGATTTTGCGTTTGATTGTATCTGCCACCCTTTATAGTTAGTCCCGTCGTACTCGATAAGGATCTTGATATTTCTCATATCAAATTATCACAAACAAGGTAATCGCTATTGATAAGACAGACACGAAATAATCGCTCTTCGTGAACCTAAATTTTTTTAAACTTGTTCTTTTGACGGGAGCGTTGTATCCGCGCGAGTCAAGAATCAATGCCAACCGTTCCGCTCTGTTCAGACTGAGAGTGAAGAGCGGAATCAGTGTCGGTAACGTCTTTGAAATGCGGCTGAATAAATTGCTCCCGGTCGATATTCCCCTTGCGATCTGCGCCTCTTTGATGCGTGTCGCTTGTTCAGAAATAATCGGAGCGAATGAAAGTGTCAGCAAGAAAACCAGTAACAACCGTTCTATCGATATCCCGATTTTCCCTATCGGTGTTACGAATTCCCGTAGTGATTCAGTTAAGCTAGCCGGATCAACGGACATCGAGAAATAAGCGCCGGCAGAGACCAGCAATCCTACCCTGCTTGTGAAAAACAGAGCTTTTTCTATTGCTTCATTAAGAGATATCGATTGAGCTGTTCCAAATATATCAGTAGCAAGAAGTAGATGAAATCCGAAAGTCAGCGGCACGAGCATCAAAAAATACCTTGAACTGTTCCAAAAACGATTATATCCATGAGGCTCTATGCCCAATAGCGCTGCTAAAAACATTACCCCCGTCAATATTGCTGCTATACTACTATCCATCGCAAGCAGGAGAAGACAGAAAAACAGAAGTGTTCTTACTCGTGGGTCAAGAGCCATGTGAACCGATTGAATGATCCTCGTAAAATCAAATATATTTAATTTAAATACGCCAATTGGTTTATAAGTTAAGCTGTTTGACATTAAAGTCAATTCAGGTTTTTATACCCACGCTCAGTTCAAAATTTTCACAAATCTCTTGATTTACCATGTGGGTCAGAGAAATATCCCTTGACTTTCTTCCCCATAATCAGTTGGTTATCTATTCTAATTTTAGCGAAGCGAAACGAATTCATTTAGTAGGGAAGAAGTTGAAAAAATTATCAGACGCAATCGATACTGCTTTACGTAGTTCTCTTGCCGTTAAAAAGGGTGAAACAGTGCTCGTAATTACTGATGTTCACAAGAGGCATATCGGTATAATGTTTCATGAAAAAGCTCAAAAACTAAAAGCTCAATCAATGCTCGTTGATATCATCCCCGGTAAGACCGACGGAGAGGAACCTCCTGAAGTGATTGCAAAACTTATGAAAGACGTCGATGTACTGATCTGTCCGACTTCGAAATCATTGACCCATACCAACGCTCGCAGAGCTGCCAGCAAAAGGGGTGCGAGAACCATAACTCTTCCGGGAGTCACAGAGGAGATGCTTGCCCGGGCAGGTAATGTCGATATGCAAAAAATGGCGCGAATAACCAATAAGATGACTGATATTCTCACTATCGGAAGCAATGTTCATATTACAACCCCTGCGGGGACAGACCTTCGACTGACCATAAAAGGGAAAAAGGGGATTGCCGATACAGGCTTCGTAACCGAACCCGGGATGACATGCAATATTCCGGCGGGCGAGGCATTTCTTGCGCCGGTTGAAGGCAGCGCCGAGGGAATTCTAGTCGTAGACGGCTCAATGGGTCAATCCGGCATCATTAAGAAACCCATCAAGATGTATGTTTCCAAAGGTTTCGTAACGAAAATACTTGGTAACAGAGAAGCCCGACTGCTTCGAAAGCTACTTGCTCCGTTCGGCAAAATGGGGCGCAATATCGCCGAGTTCGGCATCGGAACCAATCCCAAGGCAAAATTGACCGGGAAAGTGTTAGAAGATGAAAAGATACTTGGAACCGTTCACATAGCGCTCGGAAATAATCTTACCATGGGAGGAACTTGTGATGTCGGAAGCCATCTTGACGGAATTTTACTACGGCCTAAAGTTACTATAGATGAAAAAGTTATTTTGTCAGGCGGGAAGATCAGAATTTAGCTGTCAACGACAGTTCGGTGAAATTTCCAATATCCAAGCTCAAAGTGGCTGGTGATTCCAACTTATTATAGCGATAGATCGTATTCATTACGCTAAATATTCTGTTGACGAGCATTGCTCCGATAATTCGTTTTATATTTTGACCCGCATTGTCACTCTCTAATTTCAATGATTTGAATTTCAGTCTCTCCTCTTCGGTGCCCCAACTCCACCGTTCATCGGCGCCGTTATAAACGCTTTCCGGTTCTCTGCTTCTTCGGATGGCAGCATTGAATTCGTCTACATCGGAAAAATTACTTACGTCGGAATAAAATTGGTCGTTCTTTCCTTCATTATTCACACCCGCTCTCGCGGCTGCATAGGTTTGGTAATCCTCTCTTTTCCATTCTTTCCTTTTTTGAAATATAAATAGAGAGAACCATAGACTCGATTCACTACTGTAAAACAGTTTTGCCGATCGGTAACTCCCTACTGAACGTTCTCCCAATCCGGGTAACAGCATCGACATAAAGATCGCCTTCCGTTTTGATATCCGGGCTGCACCGTTTTGCGGAACGAACCGACCGGCAACCGGTGGATTCAACAGCTCTGATTGATGTTGAACCCTGACGCTGTTGCTTACCTCCTGAAGAAATCCTATGGGTATACGAGATTCAATTACTCTCTCGGAACCGGATAAGTCCGAAACTCCCAATCCGAGCTGAACACTGAAAATCAAAAGTGAATGACCAACTATCCTCAATCTCTTATCCCCTTATTGAATAAAACAAATATGTAATGATTCCCGCGACAGTCAGCGCGAGAACTTTTTCTAATTTTTTACCGGAAAAAACAGCTTTTTTTTCTATACGGAGAAACCCCGGAGCCATGCTATTTAAATATTGTGCGCTCTTCTCACCGACATTGTCTTCCGCTGCAATTATCACCGAATACTCCTTTCCCCAATTTATTTCGCCCGCTTCAACCGAATATAACAAAATAGTAAACTCCCCGGCAACTGTTCTTTTACCACCTTTAACGTCCAAGTCGAGTATCGGTTCAATTATCCGTATCAGTAAATCAGTCTCCGGATTATCACCATGACCGTTAAAAACAGTTTTATGTCCACCCTCTTCCAAATATTCGGAAACTACATCTGACAGAAAGGCTGAAAGGTTGTCTGACTTCGATCTCTGAATGTGATACGATTTATTGGAATGAAGTTCTTCAGATATATTCAATTCTTTCAGGGATTTTTTGATAGATTCGTTTGCAAACGACATGTTACTCGGAATCGTTCTTTGGGCTGATAAGATCGCAATTGGAAAGAGTATCGCAAACAATAAAATATTGATATTCTGTTTATTCATTCTTTGAATCTTTTATCCAGGTAAATCCGAACAGCAAAAGAGTGAATGCCGCGGTTATCCAACCCAAATAATCACCATATCTGACATAGAACGTTTTTTCTGTCATCAGTGGAATCACGCCTGAGATAATGCCTCTCTCATTGAAAGGGAGCGATTTTATTATTCGGCCATACGGTCCTATGAGTTCAGATACACCGGTATTTGCGCTTCTCGCTATGGCGCGGCGGTTCTCCACCGCCCTCATGACAGCTATCTGAGCATGTTGATAAGGTTGAGACGAATTGCCGAACCATGCGTCATTGGTAATTATTATCAACATCTCTGCCCCGTTATTAACGAAATTCCTGCTGAGAGAAGGGAATGTGGATTCAAAGCATATTTGTACCGAAAATTTCTTCCCTTTTACGTCAAATACTTTATACTCTTCTCCACTTGAAAAATTTGCCTGTCCAAGGTCGATGTTCGATAAAATCGGAAACCGATCCTCGAACGGCACTTTTTCAGCAAAGGGAACAAGACGCATCTTATGATACCTTTCGATCTCCCTTGAACCGGGAAGCAGGAGAAATGATGAGTTGTACTTTTTGAACTTTATATCATCAATGTATTTGTAATCCAGAGTCCCGGTCAACAGCGGTACCTTAATCGAATCGACAAATGAAAGAACCTGATCGAATCTTCCGTCCCGGTTGGATCGAAGATAAGCGGGGGTGGCTGTTTCAGGCCAAATAATAAGATCCGGTTCACTCTCTCCCGCTTTATAATGCATGTCCCCGTAAAGTCTGTAAACGTTATCTCTTTTTGATCTATCCCACTTTACTTTCGGGTCGAGATTCGGCTGAACTATGCTGACACTGATCCTGTTATCGATGCTCGCAAGGTGCTCGTCCGCTCCGTCCAACACAATAATTCCGTAAGTCCATGGAAGCACAATTGTTACAATTGCCGCTACCGCAAAACCTGTCGCTTTTTTAGGCGTGCTGATGGATTTCAGAGCCTTGTAACCCAAGACGTTAGCAAACATAACGAACAATGATACGCCCCACGCACCCGTTATCGCTGAAATCTGTATAAGCGAAATATAATAAGTTTGAGTGTTTGCAACCATGGTCCATGGAAATGCAAGCGAGCCATGACTCCGTATGAACTCAATCCCAACCCAGATAAAAGGAACAGCCCAAATGGTTTTCTCCCCCCATCTCTTCCAAATTCGTGCGATTACCCACCCGAATAAAGAGAACCAGAGAGCGAGCACTATCAGAGAGCCGAAGAGCGTCAAAACCGCTATCGGCATCATGGCTCCCGAGTTTAGCCCGATCCAGTAGATTATGATAAGATTAAACAGAAAACCGGCGGCAAAATTTCTTTTGAAATTATTATTTCCAAGATTTCTCTCAAGAAAGAATAGATAAGGGATAAACGCTATCCATGCAAAATAACCGTGATTAAAGGGTGGAAACGCCGCTCCGAACAGCAACGCATAGAACCCCAATAATGCGAAATCTATCCGTTTTTCCTGCTTATTTTGTTCTGGATCGGATGGAAGAGTCTCCGCCATGATGTGTCTAAAGCGACTCCGTCAACGGTTGAGCGTTCAAATATGAACGCAATATCAACGCCGCAGCCATCCTATCCACTTTTCCCTTATCTTTCCTGAAATCAACGCCTAATTTTCTTAATTCTATTTTTGCGTCTTCCGAAGAGTACTCCTCCGGCCACTCCTCAATTTCAACATCAGTTTTGGTCGAAAGTTCCTCGCTGAATTTCTTTACTCTTTCCGCCATTTGCCCGATCGAGCCATCTAACGAATAAGGAATACCTATGACAATTTTTTTTATCTCATTTGAACTGATTATATCAACGAGAGCTGTTAGAATTCCTATTCTATCCTTATTGATAAGCGTTTGGAATCCGCGTGCCGTTATAGCCAGAGGGTCTGTTATGGCAAGTCCTACCCTCTTTTCGCCATAATCTATACTTAAAATTCTTCCCGGGTCTCTCAAAATGTGTGTTTCGCAGGCGCTCCGACCGAGTAGTACGAAGAGCTGAATAGAACGATGCGGGTTAGCCTTGTAATGTATCTAAGGGCTTCCTTAGGGATGTTTTCAGTAATTTACCGGGTCTGAAGTGAGTCTTTCTTCTTGGAGGAACATGAATTATTTCATTAGTTCTGGGATTTCTTGCTTTAGGTTTTGCCTTAGTAGGTTTCACTTCAAAAACTCCGAAATTCCTTACCTCAATTCTGATGGACGGCACATCCTTACTCATCATTTCTCTCAGTGTCGTAAATACACCATCAACAATTTCCTCGACCATGTAAATCTTTAACCCGAGCTTCCTCGCAGTGCTTCTGGCGACATCCCTCTTGGTATAGGTAATTGAACTCATCGCTCATTCCTTATTATAATTATTGCATTTATATGTAAGTTTAAGATAAATAACAAGTTCATCAGCTTCAAGCTCTAAATTATCCCCTTTCAACTCCAATAATTCCAGATATATCGCCTATTTTTTTGCGTACGTTGTTAAAATGTTTTAAATCCTTCACCTGCACTAACAATTTCACGCTTGCTATTTCATCCATAACCTCTAAATCAAGACTGAGTATATTCGTGTTTGTAGTGGATATGCTTTCTGTCAGATCACGCAAGAAATGCTTCCTTTCCCTCGCTTGTATCTGTAAACGGACAAGAAATTCATCCTTCTTACCCGTATCCCATTCTACTTCGATCGTCCTTTCCTGAGAACTGAAGAGGTGTGCTGAATCCTTACAATCGACACGATGTATGATTACGCCTTTTCCTTTCGTAATAAAACCGACTATCTCATCACCGGGGATCGGTTGACAACATTTTCCGAAATTTATCATGATGTTGTCTATACCCTGAACTCTAACCCCTTTTACGCGCCTGCGCGCCAGCTCGAAAAAACTCTTTTTACTCTTCTCTTTAGTTTTATGCTTCTCTTTGATTTCGGGAGGAAGAACTATATTCAACAGTTTTTCTATGGCAAAATTGCCTAAACCGACAGCGGAGTAAAGTTCTTCTAAAGATGTGAATTTCGTTGACTCCAATACTTGTTCGAGTTTTTTATTTATTTTCGGTATTTTCTTCCGCTTGAACTGCTTTTCAATTATCTCTCTTCCAAGCTTGACAGCTTGCTCGCGCCGTTCCATTTTTTCCCAGCGTTTGATCCTTGATCTCGCCTTTCCCGTTTTAACGAACTTAAGGTGAGCTGGATTAGGTGTTTGAGAATCACTGGTCAAAATCTCAACCGAATCACCGCTGGAAAGTTGAGTGTTGAGAGGTACCATCTTTCCGCTGACTTTTGCTCCTATACAGTGATTACCAACCTCCGTATGTACTGCATAGGCGAAATCCACAGGAGTGGAGCCGATAGGTAATTGAATCAGTTCTCCCTTGGGAGTGAAAGCAAAGATCTCATCTTTAAAAAGATCTATCTTCAGGGAGGTTAAAAATTCGGACGGGTCACTATCATCGCTCTGAAGTGTTTCAATGAGTTCTTTCAACCAGTTCATGTATTGATCGAGATCCTCCTCTTCACCCTTGCCCTCTTTATAGCGCCAATGAGCCGCTATACCGTCCTCAGCGGTTCGATCCATCTCATGTGTACGAATTTGTACTTCCACCATCCTTCCACCCGGTCCGACTATGGTAGTATGGATCGATTGATATCCGTTAGCCTTCGGGATAGCTATGAAATCCTTAAACCTTTCAGCGACCGGTTTATGCATCGAATGGACAAAACCCAAGGTGGCATAACACTCAGATACCGAATCTACTATGATCCTTATCGCAAAAAGATCGTATATCTCCTCAAACGGTTTTTGACGGCGTGCCATCTTCCCATGGATGCTGTAAAAATGTTTAGGTCTGCCGGAGATCTCCGCTTTGATATTTTCCTGTTTGAGTTTGACTTTGAGCGGTTTTGCAACCTTCTGTATGTAACGCTCCCTTTCGCCGCGTCTATCTTTTACCTTTTTATCTATGCTTTTATATGCTTCCGGATCTAACGCTTTCAGCGCGAGATCTTCAAGCTCCCATTTCACCTTACCCATTCCGAGCCTGTGCGCAAGCGGCGCATAAATATCACGAGTTTCAAGCGCGATACGCTTAGCTTTGGATTCGGGAAGATATTCGAGAGTATTCATGTTATGAAGCCTATCCGCAAATTTTATCAGTATAACTCTTATATCTTCTATAACGGAAAAGAGTAACTTTCTGAAGTTCCCTGCTTGTTTCTCCTCACTGCTCTTATAATCCAATTCGGAAATTTTGGTGACACCTTTTACCAGAAGGCTGACTTCATCACCAAACTCCTCAGTTATATCTTCAATGGTTACCTCGGCATCCTCTAATACGTCATGCAGCAAACCGCCGGCAAGTGTGACCTTGTCCATATTCATTTTAGCGAGATTCAGAGCGGTTTGATAACAATGCTCGAAGTAAGGCTCACCCGAAAGGCGTAATTGTCCCTTATGCGCTCTGCGGGCAAAGGTATAAGCGTTCCACAGAAATTCTTGATCCTCAGAGCTTATTGTATAGGCGGTGCTATTGAGAAGTTTACGGAATTTTCTCGGATATTTCGGTTTAATCCGTTTTTCTATCGCTTCAAACACCTGTATCATAATAAGATTGCCTTAATAAGGAGATGGTGCGAGATCCATACTCCTATTTTCAAACCGCGCGTATTCACTCAGGAAAGTGAGATATATAGTTCCGGTAGGTCCGTTACGCTGCTTCCCGATAATGATCTCCGCGGTGTCTTCCTTCTGTTGTTGATATCCCTCTTCATAACGTTCATACATATCCTCCCGATATATGAACAACACAACATCCGCATCTTGTTCCAATGCGCCGCTCTCCCTAAGATCAGAGAGTTGGGGTCTCCTGTCTTTTGCTCCTCTCTGTTCAGGTGCCCTGGAGAGTTGAGAAAGCGCCACTATGGGAACATTGAGTTCCTTAGCAGTCGCCTTCAACGATCGGGAGATCATAGAAATTTCCTGCTGTCGGTTTTCCGTATTTCCGACACCTGACATAAGTTGAAGATAATCCACAAAAAATATTCCTATATCATGTTCTGATTTCAGCCTCCTTGCCTTAGCCCGTAATTCCAAGGGGCTTATGCCGGGAGTATCATCTATGAAGATAGGTGATTTGAAAAGTTTGCTGCTTGCGCTTGTGAGGAGCTGACGCTGCTGGTCGGAAATTTTATTCATCATCACATCATGTGAACTTACTTTCGCTTCCATGCATAGCAAACGTAATGCTATCTCCTGCGCCGACATCTCAAGGCTGAAAAACCCTACAGACTTATTTGAAACAAGAGCCATATTTTTTGCCATCGAAAGAGCAAGAGCCGTTTTCCCCATCGACGGTCGCGCTGCTATAATGATCAAGTTGGTATCCTGAAATCCTGCCGTTTTTTTATCAAGGTCGGTATATCCTGTAGGAATTCCTGACAGATTGCCTTTAATATTCGCTAATTTATCTATACGTTCCATCGTTTCATTGATGATCGGTTCTATAGGTCTGAAAGAGCTCTCCCATCTGCCCTCGGTCAACTGATATATCTTTTGTTCATAGAGTTCTATGAGATCGGTGGCGCTCTTTGAATCGTTATAACCGTCCGTGGTCATTGTCACTCCGAGCGAGATAAGTTGACGAAGCAGAGCTTTTGCAATAATAATGTTTATATGGAAGTTGACGTTGGAAACAGAAGGTGTGCTATCCAATAAACCTGTGACATAATAGGTCCCACCTACTTTTTCCAAGCGATCCTGCTGTTTTAATTTGTCTGAAACGGTGATCTGGTCGATCGGTAGTGCATCGTTAAAAAGATCTCTCATTGCCTCAAAAATATATCTATGGATGTCGAAGTAGAAGATAGAAGCATCCCATAATTTCTCGAAAGCTTTGAATGTCGCTTCTTTACTCATCATCATAGCTCCGAGTACCGATTCCTCAGCTTCCCTCGAATGTGGTGGAATTCTCTCGTTAAGATTTTTTGAATCAGTCATTTACACAAGTCCCTGTGGTTGTGTCAGCGCCAAAATCCGGTCTCTTACCTTTTGCATATCCTCCCAACAAGGTCTCTTCCAATTCGGATTACGCAAGAGCGCCGCCGGATGATAAGTTACCATCATTTCAATACCGTTGTATATATAAGATTTGTTGCGCATATCCTTCAAAGCAAGATCTTCTCCTAATAACCATGCTCCTGAAACTCGCCCGAGAGCCAATATCAATTTAGGTTTAATTAGCTCTATCTGCTGTTTTAGGTAAGGTTGGCAAGTGTCGGATTCAGATTTTAAGGGGTCGCGGTTGTTAGGCGGTCTGCATTTCAGAACGTTTGCAATGTAAACTTCTTCACGCGAAAGTTTGATAGCTGCCAAGATCTTATCTAACAATTGACCTGCTCTGCCTACGAACGGTTCGCCCTGCAAGTCTTCATTTCTGCCCGGAGCTTCTCCGATGAGCATCAGGTCTGCGTTGGGATTGCCCACTCCGAATACGAATTTAGTCCGCGTGGTTCCGAGAGGGCAAAGTTGGCATTCTTTTATTTCGTTATAAAATGATTCAAGATCTTTTGAAGTTGCTTTATTTCCGTTAGAAGGTGGATTCTTGAGAAGTTTGCCGTCTAAAGGCAATTCCATTCCATATATCTCAGCCTGCTGTCTTAGATAAGCTGCCGCGCTCGCTTCAAACGGATCTTCCAAGAATTAACTCCCGCTAAGTAATTTTGATACCTTGTCTATAATCAGAGTCGAGAGTTCACCCTTGCTCATCAATTCCAACTCTTCTACACTTCCCTTTCGATCGATTATCGAAACTTTGTTCGTGTCATGACCGAACGCCGCTCCATTTTCCTTAGGATTGTTCACAACTATAAAATCCATAGATTTTTCATGAAGTTTCAGCTTTGAATTTTCAATTATGTTTTCGGTCTCAACGCTGAAGCCGACTATGACCTTATCACCCTTATCACCACTTATAGCTTTAAGTATATCATCGGTTCTTTTCAGATTCAGCCTGAGGTCACTGCCGTTTTTCTTCAATTTCTCGCTGCCCGCTTCCGGATAAGTATAATCTCCGACCGCGGCGGACATAACGAGTGCATCGCTCTCCGCGAACTTTTCGACTATCGCATTTTTCATCTCTTCGGCGGTCGAGACTTTTATCAGTTCCGCTCCCACCGGGCTTGCTACTTCAGTTGGTCCGCTGATCACTATGACATCCGCTCCTTCCGCTGAGGCGGCTTCCGCCAATGAGAACCCCATTCTGCCAGTAGAGGGATTTGAAATAAAACGAACCGGATCTATCCATTCTCTTGTAGGTCCCGCTGAAACAAGTATCTTTTTGCCTCTTAATCTGCCTGATTTCAGATGGGTAAGAAGTGAATGAACTATCACACGACTCTCCGCTAATCTACCTACACCGCTTTCTCCCGAGGCAAGCGGTCCCGATTCAGGGTCTATAAATCCGAATCCTGCATCTTTCAGGCGTTTAATATTTTGTTGCATTATGGGATTTTCATACATTCCCGTTTCCATAGCAGCGGCGAAAATTGTTTTTGTTCCGGCACCGCTAATAACTGTTGAGAGAAGATCATCCGCTATTCCGTTAGCAGCCTTCCCGATTATATTTGCTGTCGCCGGAGATATAAGAACGGCATCAGCCCATTTGGAAATCTCTACATGCCTGACACCAACCATCTCTTTGTCGCTGAACATGCTCGTCCAAACCGGCTTACCGCTGAAAGTTTCAAAAATCAAAGGGGACATGAATTTCAAAGCGGAGTCGGTCATAATAACCTGTACATCCGCTCCATGCTCGAATGTCAGCTCTCTTAAAAGAGATGCCGATTTGTATATAGCGATTCCACCGGTAATACCAAGCATTATTTTTTGTCCTTTGAACTTCAAGGCGTTATTCCGCTTTTTTGGAGCCTTCTTCTTCACCGTCAGATTCCGTCGGTAATTTTTCGCCTTCCATCGGCATCGGCTCTACGTAACTAAATTCAACCTCACCTGCAAGGAACTCATCTAACGCTATTGTAGCGACTTTGACTTCTCTTTCCGTATTGGTAGGCACGATCGGTTCCGGTATGAACTCCTCCGTTTCATCATTGCCATCCATTATCTCTTCTTTATCGGCAAGTCTCTTATTATTAAGATGACGCGCCCGTTTTGCCATTACGACTATCGCCTCGTAAATATTTTTTGCCTTACCTTCCAACTCTTTCAATTTAATTGTCTCTAAACCCATTTGTTTTAACCTCCTTGAGCATTTATTGCTTCAGAAAACTGATCAACAGCTTCTCCGAAATCATCATTTTTAATAATTGTATCAAAATTGTTCGCCTTTGACAGCTCGAGCTCATACCGTTCCAACCGCCTTTCAATCTTTTTTTCAGATTCACTTCCGCGACCCCGAAGCCGTTTCTTCAATTCTTCTATAGATGGCGGCTTAATAAAGATCGTGAGTGTGTCCTCAGGATATTTCGATTTTATCTCTATCCCTCCTTTTACGTCGATATCGATGAGTAAGGTTTCTCCATTAGCAATGGCATCTTCAATTTCAGTTTTAGGAGTGCCGTACATCCAATCGTGAACCTTCTCATACTCAACAAATTCATCTCTTTCTATCGCTTCGGTAAATTCTTGATCGGTTACAAACTTATAGTCTTCTCCGTGAATCTCACCGGCTCTTGGAGGACGGGTGGTCAAGGATACCGAATACTTCGCGCGGTCGTCTCTACGCATATATGCCCTGCATATCGACGTCTTTCCTGAACCGGATGGTGCGCATACTACCACAAGAATACCTCTGCTAATGTCGTACTTCCTTGTTTAAATTACGTTTTGAACCTGCTCACGCATAGATTCTATCTGATTCTTCATTTCAACAACTATGTGAGCAATCCCGTTTTCATTACTTTTCGATGCGATAGTATTCGATTCCCTGTTCATTTCCTGAAGCAAAAAATCAAGACGTTTTCCCACAGGTTCATCAATCTCAATATACGTTAGGAACTGTTTAATGTGACTCTTTAAGCGCACGCATTCCTCAGTGATATCAAGCTTGTCCGACAGGACCGCAAGCTCATAATCTAATTTCCCCGGCTCTATCCGTTCACGAAGCAGTTCATCCACACGCTGCTTCAATTTCTCGAACTGCTTCGAGGAATTGTTTTCCGATAATTGTCCAATTTCGTCGACTCTTTTCTGCACATCCGACACCCTCTCGACTATATCCGAGGAGAGTTTCTCTCCCTCTCCGTTTCTCATCCCTGTTAATTCAGTGATCGCAACCTCAAGAGCCTCAAAGGCTAATTTCTTCAGCTCTTCAATATCGTCTTTACTCGGTTGAACGAAAATATTGTTATTCCCAAGAAGGTGACTGAGTTTTATAGGTTCTTCTATCCCGGCGTGTTTCTTTATCTCCCCAAGAAGGGTTGCATAGTTTTTTACAGCTTCTGAATCCAACTTTGAAAGATCGCCGTTGGACTTGCTTTCTTCAATATGCAAATTACAAAATATCTTTCCTCGTTTAAGCCGTTTTTGTATCTGTTTTTTGATCTCCTCGTCCCACGCCATATATCCTTTATTATTCCGCATGATCACATCGCAATAACGGTTATTCACAGAGCGTAATTCGACCGATACGACGCACTTTTCACCCATTGCCTCGCCTCTTCCGAATCCTGTCATACTTTGCAACATCCTACCTTAAATCCTTAATTTTCAGCCTCTAAAGGGCATTCTCATCCATTTTATTCTAAGCATAGAAAGATATAGTATATTTATAGGATTGTCAATATCAATCTTGTTGTTATAAATGGTTGGTTTACCTTAAATTCAGACCTGTTAATTGACTTGAATATTATGCTGACTGACCTGAAAATATTAAACCTTCTCGCAGAAAATTTTGACTCTGCGCTCAGCGGGAAAAAATTCCATGCCGGATTCACTTTCCGTAAGAGCGAACTTTTGATAATATTCGGTAAAAAAGAGCCTAACACACTCTTCTTCAATGCCGCCAAAAACGAGCCTTACCTCTATTTTAAGGAAGGAGATTTCAAGCCGAAAAGAAAGCAGGTCGTGGAGCTCTTTAAAGGATTGAATGGCTTGGAACTACTATCAATTAAATCATCTCTGACAAATCGGGAGTTATCGCTGATTTTTGAAGATGGTGTTTCATTAAAATTTGTTCTGTTCGGATACCAGCCGAACGCTCTGCTTTTGAATGATGAAAATGAGATCATAGACAGTTTTAAAAGTTCCTCGAAATTGAAAGGACGAAACTATGAAAAAGAATTTCCGCCTCTAAAAAGAACTCAGATAACAAATTCATCGATTCTGAAGCAAAGCTTCAGGAGTAATCCATCCGTCAAACTGTCAAGGGCGCTGCGAAACTCCTTCCATTCATTAGACCAGACTTCCGCCCGTGAAATTGCATTTCTTTCTGATTTTTCCTATGACCACAAAAGCCATGAGATCGACGACGGGTCAATAAAAAGGATTTGGAAGGCTTATAAAAAAGTCACTGCCGCCATCTCTTCGCCGGAACTGACAGTTTATAGAACCTCTCCTCCTCTACTGACACTCTTCAGACCTGAACATTTGGACGGAGTCCGGCATATCTCATTTGACTCGGCAAATGATGCCGTGGCTGAATTCATAATATTGCAAAACTCTTACACTACTTTGTCAGCGAAAAAGACGGAAACCCGAAAATCCTTACGGCTCAAATTGAACTCACTGCGTGAACGGACAAAAAAACAAAAGACAGATCTCATCAGACTAAAAGAGCGGCAAGATTGGCACAAGATCGGCGATGTTCTGATGTCTAACCTCCATAATATCAAAACAGGGATGACAGAAATATCCCTATCAGATTTTGATGGAAATGAAATGGTCGTCAAACTCAATAACAACCTCTCACCTGCTTCAAACGCCCAATACTATTACAAAAAAGCAAAATCTGCGCATTCGGGAGAAAAAAAACTTCTCCGGGCTATCAGTGCGGGAGAAAAAACGATTCCCGAACTTACCGAATTGGTGGAGAAGCTCGAATCTGTTAACACTCTTAAAGAATGGGACTTGTTTGAGAAGAATTTTCTTAAAAAACGGCTTCCTGCGATTCGCTCTAACAGGCAAAAACAAGACGCCCCCTCTCTCCCTTACCGTGAATTCGATGCTCCCCAAGGCTATACCGCGTATGTAGGCAAAAGCGCCAAAGACAACGATAAACTGACTTTTAAGATAGGAAAGAAAAACGATCTTTGGCTTCATGTGCAGGGGGCGCAAGGATCCCATGTCGTAGTTCCTGCGCTGAAAAAAGGTATCCCGTTTCCACGCGATGTCATCGTATTCGCGGCTCAACTTGCCGCGCGGCACAGCAAGCAGAAACACTCCGGAATAGCGCCTGTTATATACACTTTGTGCAAATACGTTTGGAAGAAGAGAGGGGGACCGCCCGGAACGGTGCACATCAAGAACGAAAAATCAATTATGGTGAAACCGGGATTATGAAAAAAGGGCAGGTTGATAACCCGCCCTTTCAGAACTAAAATTCTTATAAACGAAACTATTTAATTACAACTTCTTGGGTATCAACTTCTTCATCCTTTTCCTCTTCATCAAAGAAATGCTTAAAATCAAGCATCTGAGTCTTCAGATCCATCGGATATGAGATATCTATATCTATTATAGAGCCTTCAGCTCCATAGAGAGGTGTCAGTCTTGGATACACAACCACATCGAAATCTGAAATGCCTATTGCAAGTGACCGTTCCAATATCTCATCTCTGAGCTCGGTATCTATCTTTATACCATATTCGGAGATTATAGCTTTCGCGCCTTCATAGTCGCCCGTCGCCTTTATCTCCATCAATTTGGAAAGAATTTCCCCAATACCACGATGCATCTCATCGTAGTCAACGACCTCGAAATAAGTTTTCCCGTCAATTTTCTTCAGCTCGATGCCGGATGTGTTTCGCCTGACGTATTCAACTATCAAGTGCGTAGCGCGGTCATGGT
Organism: Fidelibacterota bacterium MT.SAG.2; assembly: GCA_004402915.1. Taxonomy (GTDB): domain Bacteria; phylum Fidelibacterota; class SORT01; order SORT01; family SORT01; genus SORT01. The sequence continues at coordinate 50,110 of SORU01000005.1, read as the reverse complement.
CTTCCTCGAACTGATCGCCTTCAGGAACTTTCCTGAGATTTGTGAGAGCCCCCATCGCGTAAGCATCATAACCGGCTTTTCCGACTTCCGTTGAGGGAGCGACTCCCATTTCAACTAATTTTGGGTCAAAGAAATTCCAGAGCGCCACGAGTTCAGCCCGCGCTTCTTCCAATGTAGAATAATATTCTTTGATATAATCCGCCGGATCGCCTTCAAGATCAGCGGCTTTTTTGCCTGAAGCATGACCAACCACCTCGTGCATCGCAACTTCTAAATCGAAGATCAATCCACCGAATTTTTTAGCTCTCGCCCTCATCTCATCTGAGACGGCAAACTCTTCCATCTTCGCAGTGGCGCTGGCTACATGCCTTGCTATGACAACATTCCCCAGCACAACACTTTTGGAGCCATACTCCTCCCTTATTGCCTGCTCATTCGGGAGGTTGATTCCGCGGGGACTCTTCGGACCGGCAGCGCCTGCTCCCAACAGAGCATAGACTACATTTGCTATAGGAGCGCTTATCACGGCGCGTTTGTATTCATCAGCCCAGGGAGCCTTTTGTTCAAAATACAAAGCGTTTTCCGCGAATGCCCTCAACATACTCGTATTTTCTTCATCCACTAATTCGAGCATTGCCTCATAGTAACCCTTCTGCCCGCGAGGATCATTATATACTTCTATAAAGCCGTTTATTATATCAATTTTTGTGCCGTTTTGAACCCATGCGATGTTATACGTCCGAAAATCTTCTAAATCGCCCGTCCGGAAATACTTGGCAAGCAGTCTAAGAACATTCGCCTGATCCGGTTCGGCATATTCAGCCGCTTCCTCCAATTCTCTCGCAGACGCTTCGAGCTCTTCGGCGTACATTCCCGGCTCTATCCCGTCTCCGCCTGCTCTATATACGAGCTCTCTCAGCTCTCCGTTTTCCACAACGACTTTGGAATTCAACGAGTTCTTCTCCTCAAATCCTTCAAAGTCCGCTAACGTTACGCCATCATAGAAATTCACGGCGCTCTCAGCCAGCATATCTTTTCCCTCTTCAGGATTCTTATTGGTCTTGATAGGTTCAAAATCCCTGTCAAAAATATATGGTCTTAAATAGCTCAAAACCTCGTCAAGGTCTTCACCTTCTTCCAAACCGAAATCAGCTCCGTTTGTCTCGGCGATAGACGCCGCTTTTGAGAAGTTGATATAACTTACGTTCGGAATGAACTTCCTCGATTTATCCGCGTCATATTGACAGTTATTTATCCAGAAAAGCTTTGTGTATTCAAGAATTCCGCTATACACTTTTTCATCAATTCCTTCGGGATTCTCAACTATCGCTTCAAGAATATTCCGGATCTGCAATGCGTGCTTGTGATTTTGATCGTAATAGATGTCGCGACCCGCTATCCCCGACCTATACAGGTGCCACGCCAGCATCTTTTCCTTCAACGTCAAGTCTTTAAACCCGTCCGCATAAACCTGTACCACCATTACGTTACGAACCTTCTCCAAAAAATATTTTCTCTCGCCATTTGTACTTGTATCGCCCGATTCCTTCTTGGTGCATCCCGCTGTCACTGCCGCCCCCGCAAGCAGAAGCATTATTACTACTTTAAATCTTTTCATGACTTTTCCCTCTGAGCTAAATGTAACGTTATTGAAAATTTACTTAGCATAAGTTATTTACGCCAATGCCAACTGTCAAGCCATAGAGTAAGCTGCAAACCTGACTCATTCTCCTCATTTACAAGGGTGGGATTCAAAACCTCCCCGCCAGACCGATGCCGGGCAGGCTCCCTTGAGGGTGACATTACCACAGGTGTCATCCCGATTTATCGGGAAAGGGTGTGATCAGTATTTTCTTTTATATTTTGCGCACAGAACGGTTACACCCCTCGTCCGTCTGTTGACGGACACTCCCCTCAAGGGGAGATGATTGTAGTATAGGTTATCGCTTGTGTAAAAGAAACTCCCTTGGAGCCCTGACAGCACTCAATAATAAACCACCCCACGCTTGCGCGTTTCCCCTCCTTGAAAAGGAGGGGATAAAATATTCCCTACTATCACGAGGGGTGGCATTTTGATTTATCAAAATGACGGGGTGTGTCAAGAGTATTAAACTATCGTCATTACGAGAAATCAGCCAACCGGCTGATGACGTGGTAATCTCGTAATTGTTGCTACAGGAAGTTTTGAGATTGCCGCATTCGCCAACTGGCGGATGCGCAATGACAATGAGGTTCGTTCAAAGCTTCTGTGATGTGTCTTTGGCACAAGCTCCAACCGACACAAAAGAAAAAAGGTTACTCTATCCAAAGTCCCGAATTAAAATCAACCAAGAGAGATACACGATGTGTATCGCCGAGATTTTCCTGCGAGCCGACGGAGCCGAACGAATAATCAACCGTCGCCCCCCTGACCTTGATACCGATACCCGCGCTGAACGGTTCGACCTCCCCTCGTCCTGCCCGAAGTATCAAACGGTCATTCACGTGGAGTTCCCCTCCGAAAGTGAAGGAAGTAAACGACGTTCCGAGTCCGATTCCATCAGAAGAAAACGACCTGTCACCGTCTGTACGGGTCACGAATTCTATGCTCGGCATCAGCCATGCTTCAGAAAAGGGCAGTTTTACTATAGTGGAGATTCCCGAACGCAGTGTTGGAGAGATGAGTTCTTTGGTTCCGGTGTCCCATGCAAGCAGAGTGGTGGTAACGTCCTGCAAGTTCGCGCCGATGAACCATCTATCCCTGAAACGATATTTCATTGCGACATCGAATCCGATTCCGTTGGCGGAGTGATTAGCAAAAGCTTTGCGTAAGAATTTAACGCTGCCGCCGTAGGCGAATCGCTCGTTCAGCTGTCTGCCGTAAGAAAGATAGAATGCCCACTCGGAATCGCTGAATTTTGTTATGGCGTCTTCGTCTAACCGTTCTCCGAAATCAAGTTGACCGTTCCCTTCCGTGCCGTCAGGATCGTCTGTTCCGGGAATGCCGTCTGTTCCGTAATCCAATAGAGCGTTGGTCGTATTCGGGATCCCCTCGACTCCGAGTCGTATCATGCTGAAACTGATGGCTCTGTCATTGGCATAAGGACGGGCATAAGCGGCGTAATCATAGCTTACTATTCCCGCAAATCGTTCGGAATGCATAACTGACGCCTGTTGATAATCTATAGAAGCCAAACCCGCGGCATTCCAGTAACCGGCCGTTACGTCATCCACAACACTGACGAATGCGCTGCCCATCCCGAGCGCACGCGCGCCCACACCTGTAGAAATAAACTCGCCGGCGTATTTCGCGATGCTTTGAGCAAACAGAGATTGAGAGCTGAAAACTACCGATAAGAGCAGTACAAACATTCGAATTTTCTTTTTAAATATAACCATACTTGTTGCCAATTTTACGATTCAAACCCTATCCGGGTTCCCGGTTAATTCTCCAATCCCCATTTTTTTTTAAGTTCGTCCAGCTTCGCCATAGCTTCCAACGGGGTCATGCTGTTAATGTCGATCTTTTTAAGTTCCTCTTTAAGCTTGGCTTCCTTCTCATCAAATATACCTATTTGATATTCGGAAACACTCTCTTTTTTCACACGCCGTTTCTGCAGCGAAGAGTATTGCGTTTCCAATGCCCAGAGGACTTCCTTAGCTCTTTCTATCACGGAGCGGGGGAGTCCTGCCAGCTGCGCCACCTGAATTCCGTAACTATGGTCGGAGCTTCCCGGAATTATTTTTCGTAAAAAGACAATTTTATCTCCGTACTCCTTTACCGCTACATTTAGATTATGAACCCTCGGAAGCAGCTCCGCAAGTTCCGCTAATTCATGATAATGAGTGGCAAAAAGCGTCTTGGCGGCTACTTTCGGATTATTATGCAGATATTCGGTCACTGACCACGCTATCGAAAGACCGTCGTACGTGCTTGTTCCCCTCCCGATCTCGTCCAACAGTATCAGACTTCTCTCCGTCGCGTTATTGAGTATATTCGCAGTTTCGTTCATCTCGACTAAGAAGGTACTCTCACCACCGGCGAGGTTATCCGATGCGCCTACCCGAGTGAAAAGCTTGTCCACTATTCCCATTTTCAATTTACTCGCAGGAACAAAACTCCCTATCTGAGCGAGGAGAACTATCATCGCTATCTGTCGGAGATAAGTCGATTTACCCGCCATGTTCGGTCCTGTAACGAGGTGTATCTGCCTGTCACGGCAGTCGGTTTCAAGGTCATTCGGAACGAACGACTCTCCCGGCGGCAGTAGATCTTCAACAACGGGGTGCCTGCCGTCTTTGATGCTGATACGAGTCGAATCCTCAAAAACGGGACGAGTCCAATTTTCGCTCTCCGCCGTCAGACCGAACGTCGAAAGAACGTCAAGCCTGGCTATAACATCGGCATTCCACTGAATCTCGCCCGCCGAATCCAATACCTTATCAAGGACTTTATCGAAAAGTTTCAGCTCTAACGCTTTTATCTTTTCCTCGGCACCGAGAACCTTCTCTTCATATTCTTTGAGTTCAGGCGTTATATACCGCTCGGTGTTTACAAGGGTCTGCTTCCTTATGAAATCCTCAGGTACCTTGCTTATGTGCGTTTTCGTTACTTCAAGATAGTAACCGAAGACCTTGTTAAAACCTATCTTCAGCGAAGGAATTCCGAGCCGCTTCCTCTCCTTTGCCTGCATTGAGGCAATCCATTCCTTTCCAGATGACGAGATAGAACGAAGCTGATCTAATTCTTCGTCATAACCGTCTCTGATATATCCGCCGTCTGTTTTCGTTGCCGGTGGTTCGTCATTCAATGCGGATTTTATCAGTCCGGTCAGCTCGCTCAGATCGGTCGATTGAGAGATCAAAGCTTTGACTTCCTTGTTCTTAACGGAATTGAGCAGCAATTTGAGCTCCGGAATATGCGCCAGGCTCTGTTTCAATGCAACGAGGTCCCTCGGCAATGCCCGTCCGGAGGATAGTCTTGAAAGCAGCCGCTCTATGTCATTCAAATTTCCGAGGCGCGCTCTCAGTTCATCCCTCAGATTGCTTTCCTCTGAAAAAAAGTCCACTACCTCCAACCGTTTCTCTATGTCGCTAATTTCAGTGAGCGGACTGCGGAGCCAATTACGTAACAGCCGGGAACCCATCGCCGTTTTCGTTCGATTTATAACGTCTAACAGAGAACTCTGCTGTGCGCCGCTCATCATCGGTTCAAATAGTTCTAAATTCCTGACGGTAGTTTGATCCAATCCCATAAAGGAATCTTCGTTGTGAGCGGAAATTGTCGTAAAGTGCCTCAAACTCTCTTTATGATTCTGTTCGAGGTAATGAAGAAGAGCTCCGGCGCTCTTTACGCCCACCGTCAGATCTTCAATTCCGAATCCTTTGAGATTCTTCGTTTTAAATTGCTCCGTCAGCTGCTCATATGCATAATCCGTCGAAAATATCCAATCTTCCAATGACGTCACCATCGCCGACATCCCGTTCAGAAAATTCTCATCTCCCTCGCCGTCCGTCTGTTGTATCAGGATCTCTGAAGGATCAATCGACCTCAACCGTTCATTCAGAGACATCTTGTCTGTTTCAGAAACCGAAAACGCGCCCGTAGAAGCATCCGCCCATGAGAGTCCGACCTCATTGTCAATTATGCAGATCGAGGCTATATAATTGTTCTTCCCGTCCTCAAGCATCTTATCGGAAAGCGTCGTGCCGGGCGTAACGATCTCAACCACCTCCCTTTTTACGATCCCTTTGGATAGAGAAGGATCTTCCACCTGTTCGCAAATCGCCACTTTGTAGCCGCTTTTCACTAATTTATGCAGATATGTGTCGAGAGAATGCCAGGGAAAACCCGCTAAGGCAATTTTCGAGCCTTTTTCGTCTTTTCCGCGAGCGGTGAGAGTTATTCCAAGAATTTTTGACGTAATTTTCGCATCTTCGGCGAACGTCTCATAAAAATCACCCATCCGGTAAAGCAGAATTGAATCGGGGTTCGATGCTTTTATCTTCCAATATTGCTTCATGAGAGGTGTAAGCTCATCTTTCGCTTTTGTCGTCATCTCAGGCTTTGACCCTCACATTTCCCTCTCTCCTTGTGACGCTGTTTTCATCGAGATAGAGCAGTAGCGGTATCGCGTATTTTCTGGATACACCTGTAATATCTTTCAGATCTGAAACGCTTAGTTCTCCGCTCTTTTCGAAATGCTTTTCGATCTCTGCTATTAATTCTTCTATCAGAGTTGTGTGAATAAATAAATCTCCATCAAGTCTGATCACTTTCTCGTCCTGAATCAGGCGTTTGATAAGCTGATAGATCTCCTTGTTTTCTTTGCCAAGATTCTTCGCTAATTCCGACGAAGTTGCGGCGCTGTATCGCAGCGACGTTATCGCCTCTTCGACCTCTTCAGTATCGCTGCTTTCACCCCCTCTCAGAGTGATCAATGCTCCGGATTTTGAAATCTTTTTTTCGTCTGACAGATTTTCAATTATGAAATCGAAGGCTTGGGAAGAGCACTCTAACAGTTCCTTTATTTCGGAGAGTTTTATTCCGACTGAAACGGGATTTTCCTCGAAAAACCTGGCTATCTTGGAGACGATAGATTCTTTCAATTCAGTCAGCGAATCAGCGCCGTACCACCGCATGTTGATTCCCTGACCGATCGCCAATATGAGAGATGACTTTTCAAGTTCCTTCAGCAAATTCAGAGCTTTTTCCGATGCTATCCCGAGTTCGACGCCTAACTCCTGTTCATCTATTCCGTTACCGTTTTTTCTTGAAATCAGCATCTTTGCTGTGTCAACGTCATTCTCTTCATTTATTACTTTAAGTAACTCGTATATCTCTCTATCTTTCGGTTTATATCTCGATTTTGACAGCTTTAAAACAACTCCGCCGCCTATCGTCAGCGGAGGCGAATACCTTCGTATAATGAATTTATCCTTGACCGCTACCGGAACTTCTTTTTCGAGAAAAACCTGGACAAATCCGTTTCCACCCGGTTCGATTTCAGCTGAGCCTAAGAGTGAAATCCTGCCCATTACTTCTCCCGTTCCGAGATGAAGACGGACTCTGGTTCGGCTCGAAAGCGGCTTCGGCGCGGTGCCGAGGAGATTCAAATTTGCCTCGAAAATCATGGTTGAATTAAGGTAATTTTTTGCCGCTATATGGCTCCCCCTGATCACATCTTCCGTGCTTACTCCGCTTAAATTCAGCGCGGCTCTTTCTCCCAATTTTGCTCCGGCTGTCTCTTCATTGTGCTGCTGTATTCCCCGAATTTTTGCCTCGATCCCGCCGGGTAGAATTTCCACGCTGTCTCCCTTCTGAACCGAGCCCGAAACTACGGTTCCCGTTACGACAGTTCCGAATCCCTTTACCGAAAATGAGCGGTCTACAGGCAGACGAAAATACCCCTTGTCAACCTTCTCTTTTCTATCGGCGATCACAGCGATCAACGTCTCTTTTATTTTTTCTATCCCATCTCCCTTAATGGCGGATGCCTTGAAGATCGATGCGTTTTCCAAAAAGGTTCCCTTTGTCAATTTTTTGACGTCCTCGATAACCATATCAAGCCAGCTCTCTTCAACAAGATCAATTTTGTTGATGACTATCATGCCATCCTCTACCCCGAGCAAGCTCAAAATATCGAGATGCTCTCTCGTTTGAGGCATCACACCGTCATCGGCAGCTATAACGAGCATCACGTATGAAATTGTAGAAACGCCGGTGACCATGTTCTTTATAAATCGCTCATGCCCCGGTACATCGATAATCGTAGCGTTATCACCGAGAAACGCAAATCCTATATCGATAGTTACGCCTCTTGATTTCTCTTCGGGCAGACTATCCGTGTCTTTTCCCGTCAGAGCCTTTACGAGAGCGGTTTTACCATGATCGATGTGCCCTGCTGTGCCTATGACCACATGACTCATTCGGAACCGATAACCTCATGGATCGAGTCGGAGAAGAGTTTCAACTCCTCTTCAAACAGTGCTCTCATATCAAGAAAAAATGTGTCATTTTTGATATATCCGATAATCGGAGTTTCTAACGATCTGAATTTCCTCGACAGCGCTTCGACACTGTCAGTTTCACTTTTAAGACAGATCGCAATACTCGCAAGTTCTGCAACGGGCAGCGATCCGCTTCCCGCCTCGCCGGTTACCTCTCTGATCTCAATCGAATATTCATCACTCTTTTTGTTTAAGTTGACGACGGCATTTTCCGCCCTTTTTTTCAACTCTTCCAATGGTGTTGAGAAAAGGGAATAGGCTGCATGTGTTTCCGAAAGTTGCTCCGGTTCGGCAAAAAGTTTCAGTGTTTCCTCCATTGCGGTCAATGTCACTTTATCGCACCGCAAGACACGCATCAGAGGATTTTCTTTACACTTATCAATTACGGTCTTTGAACCTACAAGCAAGCCGGACTGAGGACCACCTAAAAGTTTATCTCCCGAAAATGTCACTAAATCTATCCCAGTCTTCACAACTTCAGACACGAGTTCCCCTCCTGGGAGTCCGAATCGCGTCAGATCCGTCAAAGCGCCGCTTCCCAAATCGAATATCACGGGTATGGAATGTTTATGCGCTAGCTCCACTATCTCTTTGTGTTCAGGGAATTTTGTGAATCCTGAAATCTTATAATTGCTCGTATGAACGAGTATGATTGCTCCGCTGTTTTCACTGATCGCATTCTCGAAATCTTTCATGTGCGTGCGGTTCGTGGTGCCTATTTCAACCATTTTTGTACCTGCTCGTTCCATCACATCAGGCATCCGGAACGAACCGCCTATTTCGACCAACTGTCCCCGCGAAACTATACACTCCTTTTTATATGCGAAAGTGTTAATAGCTAAAAGAACAGCGGCGGCATTGTTATTTACGATGGCTACGGACTCTGCCCCTGTCAGCGCTTTTAACAACTCCTCGATGTGCTGATCCCTGTTGAAGCGCTTTCCGGTTTCCAAACTAATTTCAAGATTCGTATAACCTCCTGAAATTTCATTCATTTTTTTCAGCACCGAATTGGATAGAGGCGCCCTGCCTAAATTAGTGTGCAGTATTATACCTGTGGCGTTTATGACTTTTTTCATACTCGGCAGGAAATCCTGATGGAGTTTCTTTGAAACGGATTCTGCCAGCCGTTGAGCCGTCTCTTCTTTTGAAAATTCTCCATTCCTCTCTCCGTTCAGTATCAACTGCCGCTCTTCCTCCAATGATGCCCTTAATGCGGATAATACCAGCTCATGCGGGAGAGCGATATTCTTCAATTCAGGGCGCAACAGGAGCGCGTCCACTGACGGCAGCGATTTTAGTTCCTCTTGAATCTCTTTTCTCTCTGTCATATGAGCTCTTTTAGCACTGATTGCATCTTTACGTGGCAGTCGGGGCTTGTCCTGACGCCATTACCTAACGATAATTAATTCGCGCGGTCAGGGCAAGCGCTGACTCGCACTAAATATAGTATTATCTAATCTTTAAGATATACAGAATCTTGAGATTAGTCAAGAGAGTTACACAACTTAACCGTTGACAATCCGTATTTATACAAAAGCCGGCTGGGAGAATCAGTAACGGAGCTGGTTAATAAGCGACAAGATGCGGGTCATCATATCGTAGAATGGAATGCCTCTTCCGTACCATCAGGACTCTATTTTTATAAACTGACTTCAGGCGACTTTAGCAAGACCATGAGGATGATCTTGATTAAATAACTCTGTTATGTTATGCGGCCAGTCTGAAACCTGCCTCGCATCGAAGTGTAATTACAGTTATTTTAAAAAACTGATTGTATCCTTAAAATCATACCGTAACTTGGAGTGATAGAAAAGTAGGATTAATTTGCTATGAAATTTAAATCAATTATAGGATCATTCTCTGTAGTAATAGTGTTGCTGCTATCAAGCAAGGCAAATGCGCACGTCGCCCTCAATTTCCCCGCTGGCGGGGAAGTCTTTGTCGTAGGGGATACTCTGACGATAGAATGGACTTTAGTAGTACCACATCCACAGAATAATTGGGATTTATTTTTCTCTCCGGATGGCGGAATTACATGGGAGAAAATTAAGTTGGATATTGACATTCCGGAACGGAGCTATCAATGGGTTGTTCCCCAGCTGACTATCGATGAGGGCAGAATAAGAATTTACATGGATAACGTCGGTGAAGGCTATACTGGCACCAGCGAGAATTTTTCCATAAGGGGTGTAGTAACAGTAGAGGATGAGGAAGCTTTTTCCCGATCTTTCAACTTATATCCAAATTATCCGAATCCATTCAATCCTTCTACAACGATCAGTTTCACTCTATCTAATGCGAGTCGTGTTTCGCTTTTGATCTATGATATTCATGGTAGAGAAGTTGAGAGTTTAATTGAAGGCATCCAGCCGGCAGGCAGTCATTCTATTGAATGGAATGCGTCCAATTTAGCGAGCGGTGTGTATTTTTATCGGCTGACTGCGGATGAATTTATTCAGACGCGAAAGATGATCTTAATTAAATAGCTGCTCTTTTCCTGCCGAGCAGATGCATCCAGAACGCCAATAGAATTCCGGGGATCATAATAATACTCAGAAATATGAATACTTCACCGATTCCATATTTTTCAGCTATGTAACCGCTCAACGTTGCAGAAAACGAACCGATCCCGAATCCGATGGCGATGTTCATCCCATAACCCTTCCCTCTGCTTTTCAGCGAGCTGTAGCTAGCCAGCAGGGTGTTGCCTACAGGCTGACCGCCAAAGATAAATATGGTAAATATGAACGCCGATATCACAAGTAAATATTGAGCCGTCATACCCATGAACATAAGAGAAATCGAGACTATCGTCCAGAGCGGAATGAGAGTCAAAGTCAGAGAATATCTCTCTGCTGCTCTGCCGCCTAACCACTGCCCGAACATCCCCGTGAGAAGAGCGGCGGTCGTCACCATTCCCCCCACAGCTATCGGGTCCAATCCTTCCCACAGAGTCACCTTATGAGTAAAGAGATAAGGCATGAATGTAAGCGTTCCTCTGTATACAAAGCCGAAGATGATCGACGAGAGATAAAAAATGATCAACTCGGGAAAAAGAGTTCCTCCTTCTCTGTGGTTAGCCTCATTTTCCTCCAATTTTCCTTTGGTCAACGGCTTTAGATAAAAATAAATTCCGATCAGAAGCGAGATTGTACCGAAGAGCAGATATGCATCCCTCCACTCCCCATAGCTCGCGATCAGACCTGATACCACAGGCGCTCCCGCGAGTCCGACATTCCCGAATATACCGTGATACCCAAGCGCTCTCGGAATATTTCTTATCCTTCTTGAGATCATCGCAAGCCCGGCTGGATGATAGATGCTCGTGAAAAGACCTAATGATATCATACCTCCGTAAAGCATTGCCAAACCGGTTGAAAACCCGATAAACAGAGATGAGGCTCCCGAACCGATCAAGCAAATTACAACAAGCCCGCGGGAACCGTATTTATCGGTGAGCCAGCCTGAGGGAATCGCTCCCAAACCGAACATAAGGTATGAGAGTGTTCCGATAAATCCGACTTCCGTTGCGCTGATACTGAATTCGTTCATGATAGGTATCAGAACTGCCGGCAATATCAACATGAACGAATGAACAAGGGCATGTCCGGTTGAGGCAAAAATGAGCGCTCTGCGTTCACCCGGATTTAGTTTTTTATCGTTCACTTCTATATCCTCAATCAGTGTTTTCATATATTTATGCAAAAAAAATCGCCGCCCTATAATCATTCATACGGGACGGCGAATTTGACTAAAACCGCTTTTTGATAAGCTGTTCTCTTTCTTAAATCAATTTTCGCGTTTTTCCGCAATACGGGCTGCTTTTCCGCGTAATTTTCTCAAATAAAAGATCTTTGACCTTCTGACCTTACCCGCCTTGATCTTTTTCATGCCTAAGATACTCGGAGAGTGAATAGGGAATATCCTTTCTACGCCTACACCCTGAGAAACCTTACGAATAGTGAATGTTTTATCCGCTCCAACGCCTCTTATCTGTATTACAACTCCCTCAAATTTCTGAGTTCGCTCCTTGCCCGCTTCACGTATCCTCACATCTACGGACAGCGTGTCGCCCGCCCGAAAATCCAATATTTCATCCTTCATTTGCGTTTTGCCGTATTCTTGAACTTTATTCATTTCTCAACTCTCCAATTCTGAATCGAATTAACCTTTATTCTCAGTTAAAATATCTGCTCTTCGCTCTTTCGTTCTTTTAAGCCTTAACTCGTTCTTCCAAATTTCTATTTTTTTGTGATCGCCCGACAGTAGTATTTCAGGAACTTCCATTCCCCTGAAATTAGCAGGGCGGGTATAATGAGGAACATCCAATAACGGATGCGAAAATGAATCGGTCTCCGCCGATTCGGGATCGCTTATCGCCCCCTCGAGAAGCCTGACGATGGAATCGATTATTGCGAGACTTGGTATCTCTCCTCCGGTCAATACATAATCACCTATTGAAATTTCATCGGTTACGAGTGAATCGACTACTCTTTCATCGACACCTTTATAATGTCCGCAGATGAAAACCAATTCCTTTTCTTTAGAGAGCTCCTCCGCTAATTTCTGATCGTATTTAACGCCGACAGGTGTGGGGAGAATCACTCGTTTTTCAGTGTCGCTGTCAGATAGCTCCTTTTCAAATGCTTCAAAGATCGGACCTGCCATCATTACCATCCCCGGACCGCCGCTAAATGGATGGTCATCGAGCTTCTTATGCGGACCCTCCCCGTACTCACGAAGGTTGATAATATTATATTCCACTATGCCGTTTTTCACAGCCCTTCCAAGAATACTCGCGGATAGAGCTCCTTCAATAATTTCCGGGAACGGTGTTATAATGTTGATCTTCACGGCAATCAGTTTTTCAAACCTTCTATCGTAGTTATCATTACTGTTCCGGTGTTCATATTGACTTCCTGAACGTACTCGTGAACCGCCGGAATTAGAATTTCTTCATCGCCCTTTGAAACAACGTATACATCATGAGCGGGATAGTTGAGTACATCCGTGATCCTGCCGAGATTCGTACCGCTCTTATCCACCACGTTCATTCCGACCAGGTCTTCTATAAAGTATTCATCTTCGCCGACTTTATATGACGCTTCCTCCGGAATCATGATCTTAGCTCCACGCAGAGCTTCAGCGGTATTTCGATCATCTACTCCGTGCAACTTCAGTGTGAATCTTGAGCCATCCCATCTTGCTTTATCTATCGTATAAAGTATCGATCCGGAATCGTCTATCTTCAGATAGATGCTTTCGAGACTGGCAAGGTGCGAAGGATGCGCAGTGAGAAGATTTACTTTCATCTCTCCGCTCATTCCTTTTGCTCCCTGAATAGTACCGACATATTTCATGTCGGGATCATAGATAAAATTATCTGAACCCTTTATTATTTCAGCTGTCATTTCTTATTTTTCGCCTTCATCTTTCTTTTTGGTTTTCTCAGCTGTCGCCTTCTTAGGTTTCTCTTCGGCTTTCTTCTTAGGTTTCTTCTCTGTTTCCTTCTTCGATTCCGGTTCGGTCTTCTTTTTAGCAGCCGGCTTTTTCTTAGCTGCTGCTTTTTTAGGTTTAGGTTTTTCTTCTTTATCCTTAGCCTCTTCTACAGGAGTTTCATCTGCAGGAGCCTCTTCCGCGGGTTTATCTTCCGCCTTTTCCTCAGACTTCTCCTCTGCGGGAACCTCTTCGGCGGGTTTGTCTTCGGCTGTCTCCCTCTCAGGAGTTTCTTCGGCAGGTTTTTCTTCCTCCTTTTCCTCAGACTTCTCCTCAACGGGAGCTTCTTCTGCGGGTTTATCTTCCGCTTTTTCCTCAGACTTCTCCTCAACGGGAGCTTCTTCTACAGGTTTCTCTTCGGCTTTCTCCTCAGCTTTCTCCTCCGCCGGAGCTTCTTCGACAGGTTTATCTTCCGCCTTTTCCTCGGACTTCTCCTCTGCGGGAGCTTCTTCTGCGGGTTTATCTTCCGCCTTTTCCTCAGACTTCTCCTCTGCGGGAGCATCCTCTGCAGGTTTATCTTCCGTCGTCTCCTCTACGGGAGCTTCTTCTGCGGGTTTATCTTCCGCCTTTTCCTCTACGGGAGCTTCTTCTGCGGGAGCTGCTTCTGCAGCGACTTCCGCTCCCTCATCTACAACAGGAGTCTCCTCTGCTGTATCGACTGCATCAGCTTCCATCTTGGCTTTCTGCTTCTTCTTCTTGGATATTCTTGCCCTTCTCTTCTGAACTCGCAGCTCATGAGACATAGCCCATTTTTGCATCTCTTCATTTATTTCGGTCTCAGAGGCGCCTTTCTTCATCAGATTGAACTTAAGAAGAAGCCCTTGATTCTTCATAATTCCACGGAAAGCCTCAGTCATCTCGGCGCCCTTATCGATCCAGTAATAGATTCTATCCTCTTTGACTACGGCAACAGGAGGATCCAATCGAGGGTTATAATGCCCGAGAGTTTCTAAAAATCTGCCGTCTCTTTTGGATCGTGAATCCGCCGCTACCAAACGGTAGTGCGCTTGTTTTTTCTTTCCGGTTCTTCTTAATCGCAACCTAACTGCCAATTATTTTCTCCTTATTAAAATTATCTTGAATACATCGCCTGACCGGGAATTCCCATACCGCGGGGCATTTTCCCTGACCCGACCATCTTCATCATTTTTTGCATTTGATTAAATTGTTTTAATACTTTATTCACTTCATTCAACGAGGTACCGCTTCCCTTTGAAATTCTTTTTCGCCTGCTTCCGTCTATCAAACCGGGTTTATTCCGTTCAGCCGGGGTCATTGATAAGATTATCGCTTCCGTTCTTGCCAATGCGCGATCATCAACCTGGACATCTTTCATTTTATTTCCTATTCCCGGGATCATACCCAAAATATCCTGCATCGGACCCATTTTCTTTATAGCGTCGAGCTGTTCGAGAAAATCTTCGAGAGTGAAAGTTTGCTTTATCAGCTTCTCTTCCATTCTCTTGGCGCTCTCTTCATCAACGACGGACTGCGCCTTTTCAACAAGAGTCACTACATCGCCCATTCCGAGAATTCTACCCGCCATCCTGTCGGGATGGAAAAGTTCGAGCGTATCTATTGACTCACCCATGCTTGCGTAAACTATCGGTTTATTTGTCGCCGCACGAATTGAGAGAGCCGCGCCGCCGCGCGCATCACCGTCAAGTTTTGTCAGAACAACTCCGTCAAAATCTACCTGTGCTGCAAACTCGCTTGCCGCGTTTACCGCGTCTTGTCCACTCATGCCGTCAGCCACAAATAAAATCAGTTCCGGCTTAACGCTGTCTTTTATTTGACGAAGTTCTTCCATCATTGAAGAATCGATCTGAAGCCTTCCTGCAGTGTCAATTATTACGACATCCAAGTTATCTTTTAGCGCTTGTTTAACGGCATCTTTTGAAAGTTTTAACGGTGAATCCCCTTTATTCGAAAACAGTTCCGCGCCGATTTGTTTCGCAAGTTGACTGAGCTGTTCTACCGCCGCAGGCCGATATACATCTGCCGCTACCAACAACGGTTTTCTACCTGATTTCATCAATCGATTGGCATATTTAGCCACAAAAGTGGTCTTCCCCGAGCCTTGCAACCCAACTACCATGACGATGTGAGGTATCTTTCCCTTTAGTTCCGGTTCCTTTACCGAGGCGCCACCCATGAGTTCAACGAGTTCACTGTGTATAATTTTCACGAATTGCTGACCCGGAGAAATAGACTTAAGAACTTTATCGCCCATAGCTTTCAACTTAATAGATTCAGTGAATTCTTTGGCTATCTTGTAATTTACATCTGCTTCGAGCAATGTGCGACGCACTGACCTTAAGGTTTCGGAGACGTTTTTCTCCGTTATCTTCCCCATGCCTCGAAGATTTTTCGTTATTTCAGCGAATCTTTCACTCAGTTGTTCAAACATTTCCTCAACTCATTTTAAGCCAAGAAATTTACTATTATTCTTAACTTCTTGCAAGGGATTTTTTGTCGTGCAATAATAAATCAGAGCACTCCGAGCAACTCTTTACTATGATCCTTTGGTTTAACTTTTTCATAAATCTGCTCTACATTGCCTTCGGCATCCACCACGACCGTAGTCCGGACGATCCCCATATATTTTCTTCCATACATGCTTTTTTCACCCCACGCGCCATATGCCTCAACAACAGCATGGTCTTCATCACATAAAAGTGTGAAGGGTAGATTGAATTTACTTATGAATTTTTTGTGAGATTCCTCCCCATCTTTGCTAATTCCCAAGAGTACGGCATTCTTTTCCTCGTATAACTCAAAATCATCCCGGAAATTGCATACTTCGACAGTACATCCGGGAGTATCATCCTTTGGGTAGAAAAAAACTATAACTTTCTTTCCTAAATAGCCGTCAAGGGAAACACTATTTCCATTTTGATCCCTTAAACTGAAACCGGGCGCTTTATCTCCAACCTTAAGATTCATTCAATTCCTCCATTTCATATTTATCTATTACTTCTGCCGCCAAGAATGCGGCAGCTCTTGAAGCACATTTTATACATACACCACATGCTTTTCCGTCAAGCGGAGCAACACATGACAGCGTCAAACCAAGCGGAAAACGCTTTCCTCTTTTAATTACGTCACTCTTCGTAAGCCCCTTCAACGGAGTCAATATGGTCACTCTTGAACGCCGTTGTGCTGAAAGCGTGGTCTCCATCATGTCAAAATACTGACGATCTCCGTCCTTAAAATGATTATCCGCTGTGGTTCCTATAACGAGGATCAACTTTCGGTCATCTTCCCCAAAACGTACGGCTTCTCTTAATAAAGTTTCATTTCTTCCGGAAATTTCTAATGTTTGAACGTCATCTTCCGCGAGGGGGTAGCCGCCTTTGTTATATGCCCAATGCTTTTCATCATCACCCGGAATATATTTACGAATTAACATTTTATCCGATAATCCGACTTCTAATGTCTCGAGGTAGATATTTGCCGATTTCAGCTCTGTTTTCTCCCATCTCGTACCGGTTGCAACATAAACCGGAATTGGTTCCATACCTGCTTCGATCGCTTCTCCCATGAGGACTGCGCTTTCAATCCCTCCACTGAAGAGAATCCGCAGCTCCGCCGTCGAGTCAACAGCAGTCCACTCTTCCCGGATTAAAGTTTCATCTGCCAAATCGATCACTCAAAAGGCTCACTGAATCATTGAAAGGAATTCCGATCTTGATTTTGAATCGGTCTTGAATTTTCCGAGCATAGCACTCGTTATCGCCACAGTATTTTGTTTTTCAACTCCCCGCATAACAGTACAAAGATGTGTTGCTTCTATTGTTACAGCGACTCCATGAGGTTTTACGGAATTGTTTATCGCTTCTGCTATTTGGGTGGTCAGGCGCTCCTGTACTTGTAACCGACGGGCGAAAATCTCTACAATCCTCGGAATTTTGCTTAGACCTATAATTTTTTTATTTGGAAGATAGGCTACATGACATTTCCCGAAGAATGGAAGCATGTGATGCTCACACATGCTGAAAATATCTATATCCCGGATTATAACCATTTCGTCTAAATCCTCGTTAAACAGCGCTCCGTTAACTACTTCCTCTACGCTCTCGTTATATCCTTTAGTCAAATAATTCAAAGATTTTGCCACTCTTGAAGGAGTTTTCAGCAGTCCTTCTCTATCGGGATCTTCGCCCAACTTCAAGAGCAATTCTTTTATTAAATTTTCCACAGTCTCAAAATCCTTTAAATTTTTGGTCATATTAATAATCTTATTCAGTGATTTAATGTAAACCACATTACATAAATTAGGAAGGGTTAATATTTACATTTTACAATCACACTTAAGGAATTGAAGCGGCTATGGAACTAAATGAACTTGACAAAGTAAAACCATTAAGATATATTAGTCCCGCTAAATTGAGGGTATACAGAAAAAACGCTACAGAATTTTATCTAAACGAAGAACTTAAGTTGGAGGGTTAGATGTTTTTGTTGCGTTATTCGGAGCACACCGAACGGCAAATCATGCGTTCGGTTTATTATTTGGCTAATTATTTCCTCATTGAGGCAGTATGATTATACCACTTCTACTTTTTACACTGCTGCAAATCAGTCCAAAAACCGGAGTTGAGCCGTTTCTTACCCCGAAATCGGAACTAAAACGCCTGAACATTGTCTCCACGGACAATGGAATTTCCATCACCATCAGGCCTGATTTCAAAAGCAACAAAGATAACTCGGGAAGGATAGAGCTCTCTTTTAACGAAGCAACGACTATTCTTGGAAAACCGGGAGAGCCTGCGCTGCCTGCGGCTGTTTTCACGTTCGGCGTTCCCGAAGATGCTACTCCGGCTATCACGAATATCACAAAAAAGGGCGGGCGTTTTCTTTCAGGTGAACTCGTTCGAATTCCGAACACTATCAAGAGGGTGAATGGTATTCCTTTTCTCATGTTCGACAACAATGATCTTTCTTCATATTCTGACCTCAAGATAAAAAGCGTACAATTGCAGAATGCCGGTTATTTTCGTCAACAAAAAATATATAAAGTTATTATAATTCCCTATGAAGTTTCAAAGAGTTCGGGAGGTCTGGATCTTTATAATGAAATCTCTGTTGATATTTCTTTCGGCGGTAAAAGCAAAGACAAATCTCCTCAAATCTTATCCGCTGCCGAAAATGAGCTTTACGGTTCCGCACTGCTTAATTTCAAACAATCAAAAAAATGGCTTAAGAAGCATAAAGCTATACGTTCATTCAGTAAAAGCAGCTCTTCCGGACCCGGTGATTGGTATAAGATAAGCCTTTTTGAAGATGGCATTTATAAAATAACTACTGAGGAATTAGAATCATTTGGTGTGAACATTACAGGTATAGACTTTGAGCGTATCAAACTATTCTCACCCTTTTTCGAGGGTAGAGTTATGGATGGTAAAATAGGCGCTGAAGTCACTCCCAACCTCAAAGAAATTCCTTTATGGCGGAAAGACTCCAATCCTAACGGAATATTTGATTCGGGAGAGGAAATAGTTTTTTACGGCAAAGGATCTTCAGGATGGGAATACAATAAATCGAAAGACCATATTCATTATTCACAAAATCCGTATTCATCTTTCTCTGCTTATTGGCTGAATGTTGCGCCGTCAGGCAGTTCGCCTGGATTGGAAATGCAATCTGTATCAACATCCTCAATCAGTCCGGACAGTTCTATTTCGCAATACGACGCATATCTACACCACGAAGAGGATATTATTAATTTCCTAAGAACGGGAACAGGATTCTTCGGTGTAAGTCTTTCCGGCAGGACGGCTGTCAGTCAACTTCCCCTTACGCTTAACGATCTGATAACCAACGAGCAAGTAAACTTCCGTTTACGCCTGCGAAGCGGAGTTGAAGATAGCAAATTCGGAGGCAGACTCAGTCTAAAGCTCGGTAGCAAGTCGATCTTAGTTTCTAAATCTGTAAGCAAATACAGTACTAATGTTGTCAAAAAAACCATGATTGCAGACTTTCTCTCTTCAGGCGTGAACAACTTCACCTTAGAGTGGGAAGGAGCCGATTCACCGTCAAAAGTATATTATGACTGGCTTGAAATACGCTATAAAAGAGAATTGAAAGCCGAGTCGGACAAGCTGCATTTTTTTAGTCCCGGTAAATCCGGCTTAATTTCATTCATCGCTTCGGGATTCAGCTCGACCGATGTGGAAATATATAACGTGACCGATCTCGAATCGACTTACAGGGTGATTCCCTCCGAGCTTACGGCTACAAACATAATCTGGCAGGAAAAGATGAGCGACTCGGTGCCATCCGAATATTATCTCTCTGCTGCTTCAAATTATCTAAGCGTTTACGAGATTGGAAAAGTTGAAAGTTTTGACACTCCCAAGGCAAGAATAACCAACACACAGGCGGAATATATCATAGTTACGCACAAAGATTTTCGTGAGTCGGCAGATCGTCTTGCAACATACAGGATGTCTGAAGCAGCTCCGAAAGACAGGCTTAATACGACCGTATATGATATTGACGATATCATACTTGAGTTTTCAGCGGGTCAGACCGATCCGATGGCTCTTCGTTACTTCTTCAAGCATGCATATGAAAATTGGAACGAACCCAAACCAAGTTTTGCTTTGCTATTCGGGGATGGCGATTATGATTACCGTAACATTACAGGGGAATCAACAACTTTTGTTATGACGTATCAACTTATTGACGACACTACGACTTTAGGTAACCACATAAGTTATATAAATTCGCGTGCGGCGGACGATCACTTCGCGTTCATTTCCGGAAATGATATAATCGCCGATCTCGCTATGGGCAGAATTGTCGCAAGAACTGCCGAAGATGCGGAAAATTATGTCGAAAAACTAATTCTTTACGAAAGTGAACCTATTTTCGGTAATTGGAAGAATACCTTGACAATAGTGGCTGACGATCTTTTCAGACCCTCAAGTGGCGCCGAAACAGAGCATATAGGTCAATCAGAAATAATAGTAGGATTTTTTCCGCAAACCAGCGATATACGCAAAATATATCTGACCGAATACAAAGTTGATACGGATGCGGCCGTTTTCGGCGTTAGAAAACCTGATGCCACACAAGCTCTCCTCGAACAACTGAATAGAGGTACTTCTTTTCTTGTGTATATCGGTCATGGCGGACCTACGGTTCTCGCTCAGGAGCGACTACTCTCCAGCGACAGAGACCTGAACATCATCGATACAGGAATGAAACTGCCGGTATGGGTGGCAGGAACCTGCGAATTCGGACGTTACGACGATCCCAACATTCAATCGATGGCTGAGGACCTGCTCGTGCAGAAGCAAAACGGCGCAATCGGAATGTTTGCGGCTTCAAGATTGGTTTATTCAGGCGCTAATAAACGAATAACCGTACACTTTTTCAGAAAATTGCTTCCCGACCATCCATTTTCCAGCAACACTACTCGAATCGGAACAGCTTTACTGTCAGGTAAAATTGCACACGGTGAAGCGAGCAACGACCAGAAATATCACTACCTCGGTGATCCTACGATGAGAGTAACGCTGCCCAAAGGCAGGGCTATTGTGAATGAAACTGATCCGCGTACGCTGCAAGCTCTCGGCAAAGCAAGTATTTCAGGAAAAATTCTTGACGAGAATGGTGATAAACTTTCTTCCGCCACGGTCTCCGTGGCTGTCAATATCTTCGATTCGGTGGTTCCGGTGACTCGCAGTGAAACTCATAACGGCATTACCGGTTCGGTAAAATACAAGCTGCCCGGCTCCCGTATTTTCAGCGGACCTGTTAGCGCAGTCGGGGATAGTTTCTCGAGTACCTTTATCGTACCACGAGATATTAATTACGGTGGCAGCAGCGGAAGGGGCATTGTTTATTGGTGGGATGAAAAGACGGGTATGGACGGCGCCGGTTCTCTAAACGGAATTGAATACGATGGCACAGCGAATGTAAGCAGTGATGATTTAGGTCCCGACATCGCAATAGGATTCGAGGAATTATATTTCCGCTCGGGTGACATCATTCCTCCAGATGCTACATTGGAAGTTATCATAAATGATGATAACGGCATCAATCTCGCCGAAGAGGTCGGTCACAAGATCACGCTGACAATTGACAACGAACTTAATTCTAAATTTAACGTTACTCAATTTTTCGAGTATGACATCGACAGCTATCAAAAAGGTACTTTAAGATATCCTATGCCCCCTCTTGATAAGGGCGAACATTCCGTTACAGTCAAAGCCTGGGACAGTTACAATAATTTTACTGAAGAGACTGTTGTCTTCAACATTTCATCAAGCGAAGAGCTCGCCATCGAACGAGTCTATAATTACCCGAATCCTATGACTGTATCAACGGATTTCACCTTTTACCTGACTCATCCCGCCGATGTTGTGGAGATAAGCATTTACACCGTTGCAGGCAGATTGATAAGGAAGATTCAGGATTATTCCGCCGTTTCAGTAGGCTTTCAATCGATCAGATGGGACGGCACCGATGAGGTACGCGACCGGATCGCCAACGGTGTATACATTTACAGGCTCAGAGCCAAATCATCGCAAACGGGCAACTGGCAAGAAGTACTCGAAAAACTCGCTATCGCCAGATGACAAAACATTATCCACTCCTGAGATTCTACACAAAAGAGAATTGTCATCTCTGCGATGTTGCATTGGAAATCGTGAAACGAGCAGCGAAAAAATTAAAATTCACGCTTGAAACCGTTGATATTACTCAAAGTGACGACCTGATGATGAAATACGGTATTGAGATTCCTGTTATTGAGATCGACGGGAACTTAGAATTTAAAAATAAAGTCACCGAAAAAGAGCTTCTCCGCAGTATCAGGAAATATTCCGCAGAATACGTTACTTGATTCTGAATTTCAGCAGAAGACTTATTCTCGCGTCTCAATCGCCGAGAAGACTAAAACTCCTTGAACAGCTCGGACTGCATCCGGAGGTAATTCCATCTACATTGCCGGAAGTCTTTGATGCTTCACTCTCCACTGAAGAGAATATCAAATCGTTTGCGGAACTCAAGGCAAAAAGCGTTTCAGAAAAGATAGAAGACGGCATCATCGTCGGCGCTGATACTGTAGTGGTATTGGATGAAGAGGTTTTAGGTAAACCGGCTGATCCGGCTGACGCATTCAGAATGCTGCGTAAACTCAGCGGCAAAATGCACAGTGTAATCACCGCGTTTTGTGTCTATTCGACTCCTGAAGAACGTTATATTTCAGCTGTAGAAACGACTAAAGTATTTTTTAAAGAGCAATCTGACGAGGAAATAAAAAGATACATTTCAATCGACAAACCATTCGATAAAGCGGGCGCTTACGGAATTCAGGATAAAACCGCCGTATTCGTGAAAAAGATCGAAGGTTCCTACGAAAACGTTATGGGCTTCCCTCTTACGCTTTTTTATAAAGCAATGACGAATCCAAAAAACATAAAATCGTTAAACCTGAATTAACAAGAGCCGTTTCAGGTTCGACCATCGTGAAAAGTGGGTTAAAAATAACTTATTTTCTTTATTTCAGTTCTGCTGGGATCGATTGGATATTCCTGATCTAAAAGAGTATAAGATTTACAGGAATGGTTCGCTTGTTGCAACTTTAGGCAAGAATGTCACAAGTTGGGTTGATTGCAGCGTTGATGCGGAGGGAAGCTCCTATACTTTTTTTACAAGTTAAAAGCAAAGGATGATGGTAACAAGCTTTCTCCATTTTCAAATAAAAGCGCAATCACTGGGTTTTTGGGAGTTTGTGGACCTTTCAAAATAACTCGTAAGGGTTCAGGAAACGTACCGGAGGGATTTTCACTAAACCTAAATGTTCCGAATCCCTTCAACCCTGAGACTAACATCTCCTTTGACATTCCGAATATATCAAAAGTTGAGATTAAAGTTTACTTTACCTATTCACGCGCCTAATGGTACCATCTCTTGGTTTTTCTTTCCTCTGAAGGAGTAACTGTTTTGATAACACCCTGTTTTGGAAGCCGCTCAAGTTCTTTTCCTTCGAAGGTTAATCTTACAAAAAAATAAAATTTTTCATTCATCCCTAAGCCTATCTCGCTAAGCGGCAGCTTGACTTCTATCAGATCCTGAAGGTTCATTTCTCCACCTGTAATATCCCTCGTCACTCCTTGAGATTTATATTTTATGATCTCTAATTGGTCTGTCAACGAAACCGTTATCACAGCCTCGACGGGTTTCACAATGCAGATATCTAAGGCAACTTTCTCTTCTGTGGATCTTAATAATCCGGAATCGCCGTCAAGCCGGAGATACAGATTCTCTTTATCAAAGCCGTATTTCACTCCGCTAAATATATATTCCGCCTGCCTTCCTGCAACTTCCTCCAAATACCAATAACCGGCAGCATCCCACTCACCGGCTTCCGTTTCTTTTCCATCCACATCCGGAGTCAGCATTGCCTCCGGCGCTGCTGCCCCCTCTTCAACATAATAATCCAATGGTTTAAGCAGCTCTTCGGGAATAGACAAATTAAGATAGCTATATACTTTTATGAGATGTGACCGGTATAGTTCATCAAATAGCCTGCCTCGAGGCAAGGATCTTCTCTTTCCATACCACCAAAACCAATCGCTGCCTTCCGAAGCGAGAATGTTCCGATATGCGGCTTCATATCGTCCTTTGAACGGTTCTTTTTTAACATCATCCCGCTCACCTGCTTTCTCTAATGCTTTCCTTGCCTCGGTAAGCACGTCCCACGCTCTATTTTTCTGTTCCTGACCTATCCAACTATTGAAATTACCATCGACTATAGAACCCGGCTGGATATTGTAGATGACAGGGAGTTCCCCTGCTTCTTCAAGATAGTCCTTCATCGTGACCGTCCTGACCATTTCAGAATCGCTGAGACGGGAGTACAATTCATTGAGAAACGGAATGCCGTTCTCCGGAAAGAATTCCCAGCTGTTTTCGACATTGAGCAGAATTGGAACAATATATTTTTTATGATCCCCTGATATGGAATCTCTAATTATAGCGAATTTGTTGAATAAATCATCGACAGCTGATTTAGGACTGATATCAAAATATTCCGCAGCAATAGATTCCGAAAGTTCCTGACATCTGAAAAAGACCGCCGGGGAGTTCTCAATCCCTTCAATATTATATGCACGGAATTTCATTTCTGCATCCAAGTCTCCTTCAACTGACCGGAGTAATACCTGCTCATCGGTGGTCAGCCATTTGATACCCTCACGGGAACAAAGTTCAATGACTTCGAAGCATACTGAACCTTCCGGGGGCAGCATTCCTAACGGCTTCTCCTCAAATACTTTTTCATGTAATTTAAACGCATCTCGCACCTGTTTCTCGGCATCAGACGGAAATTCAAAATGTAAAGAAGACTCTTCACAATATCGATCTGCTATCTTCCCGTAATCATTATCTATCAAAAGAGGAAGTATCGGATGGTAGTAAGGCGAAATTGACAATTCCACTTGTTCCGTTGAAGCAAGCTCCTTATACAGGGGAATAATCTTAGGTAGCAATTGTTCATGAAGATTAAGAACAACTATCTTCTCTTCGACAGTGAATCCACTCTCCTTTATTATTATTTTCTCGAGTTCAGCTGAATTCAACAAGCTATTCCCGCTCCATCCGAGAAGAAATAAGGTTTGAATATCAAGAATTTCTTGGCCTGTAGTCAAATTAGCTGCTTTTTCCAATCCTACGTTCTTCACTCTTTTATTCCATGTTTCATAAACTTTTGACCATTCCGCCTTCTCCAACATGGAATCGGAGGCATAAATATCGAATATTTTTGGAAGAAATGCGGATTTTATCTCTTCGTTCATATCTTGAGGATTCAATTTTAACAGTGAGAGAAAGCTGTCTTCAAAACCATTTTCATATTGTTGCAGCTGGTCTATAAGGCAGGATGACATTGTAATGGTAGATTTTACATTTGGAAACTTCTGCATAATCAAACCCAAGTCCAAATACTCTCTAACAGCATGTAGTCTTACCCACGGCTGTGAATTAGCTCTGTCTTCCGGATCGGCGTACTGCGGTTGATGAAAATTCCAGTGTAAGGCAATGTTCAGCAGTCCATTCATTCTTCAGCAGTTTCCTCTATATTTTATTACCAATCTTATCTTGTTTTCCATTTTATATTTGACTCTCAATAACAACTTAAGTAATATTCACCAATTACAGACGGAGCAATCGTTTTTATGACAAATTTTTACGAAGAATTACGCGAAAGCAGGCTTGCACGCGGTCTCTCGATTGAAGATATTTCGAGTGTCACAAAAATTAATCCCCAGTATTTACACGCCATAGAATCCGGGGAATATGATCTTTTACCTGATCCGTATATTGTATTATTTATCAAAGCTTATGCCAAGGAAATAGGTATTGATCCCGATGATACAGCAAGACGATATAGGTTATTCCGCTCCGCCGAGGAATTACCGAAAGAAAAAAGAAGAGCACGCAGGGAACTTGCCGAAGGAGAACAAAATGGTGATTCTGAGGAAAAACCAAAAAAGAAATCCGTAACCTTATTATTCGGAGGAGCTACAATATTTATTCTCTTACTATTATCGGTGAAATTTTGCTCGATAGAGGATACTTCAACAGGTAAAACCAACGGTGGAGAATCTACTGCTTTGGAAAACGGCAGTGTGGACCCTGCAATTATCGACACTTCTATTGCTATAGCTGCCATCGATTCAGATTCCGCCGTTAATTTCGAAATTGACAATGAATTTACTCCGTTGTTGAGTTTGAGGATCATCTCCATGGATAGCCTCAGAGTTCGGGTAGTAGTTAAAACCGACGGCGAAGTTACGGATGCCGATGACATCACATTCCAGCGACTTGGTGAAGAACATACTTGGGAAGGCTACGAACAATTTTCTTTGAGAATTAGTAAAACCAGATCCGTTGCAATATACCTCGATGATCAGTTACTCCCCTTTCTCGGTCCTGAAAATACGTGGGTAAGCAAAGCGTTGATTGATAGAAATGGTATTGTTGAAGGACGAACCATACTTCGCGCCAGAAATTAGGAAGCTGCTCCGGAAAGTTCACTAATTTTTGAAATAAGATCTACGACCCTGCAAGCATAACCCATTTCATTATCATACCAGGCTGACACCTTAATAAAATTGGGATCCATCGCCCGGGTGAGTTGAGAATCGAATATAGCGGAATGAATATTCCCTTTTATATCTACTGACACTATCGGATCCTCGGTGTATTCTATGTAACCCATCATATCATTTTCAGTTGCTTCCTTCATTACTCTGTTGATCTCTTCAACCGTAGTGGGTTTATTAACCTCAAAAATCAGATCGACTATTGAACCATCAGGTATCGGCACTCTAAATGACATGCCGTCTACCTTGCCTGCAAGGCTCGGGAGAACAACACCTAAAGTTTTAGCCGCTCCTGTGGATGTAGGTATGATCGATAACGACGCCGCTCTTGCTCTTCTCATATCCTTGTGAGGATAATCAAGAAGCTTTTGATCCATAGTATATGCATGAATGGTACTCAGATAACCTCTTTTGATATCGAATGCTTCATGTATAACCTTTGTAACTGTCGCAGCACAATTGGTTGTGCAAGATGCGTTGGAAATTATTTTCTCCTCTCCCGTCAGAGTATCGTCATTCACTCCAAGAACTATCGTAGCATCAATATCATCTTTTGGCGGCACGGTCAGAATAACCTTTTTAGCCCCTGCGTTTAAGTGTCCTTCTAATTGCTTCCGCTCCCTGAATAATCCTGTAGCCTCGATGACAAAGTCAACTTCAAGTTCTCCCCAAGGCAGATCTGCAGGGTTCCGCTCAGATACCATTTTTATAATATCGCCGTCAACGGAAAGATTGCCGTTACTTATGCTGATCTCGCCCGGATATGTACCGTGTACTGAATCGTATTTCAGAACCGTAGAAAGTTTTTCCGCGTCGGTAAGATCGTTTATCGCCACAAAATCGAAGTCTGATTTACGGATGAGCTTAGCAGCCCGTAATACTGATCGCCCTATTCTTCCAAAGCCGTTAATACCGATTTTAATCGCCATTTATTAATCCCCATGATTTAGTCACTCTATTCATAGTTGCTAACAAAAAGCTTACTTCTTGTCCTTCATTTCCCAAGTCTTTTATAGCCCCCATTTAATCAATTTCGTTTTAATTTCAACAAGGAGTTAATCTAATCAATTTCTTACTTTAAGATACAGTAATATTTAAATATTTATAGTCTTGATTTTATCGGGTTCTACCACATAAAAAACGTTATAAACTCTTTCGACTTATGTTTAGTATATGAACCTGATGATTTAACATCTGTTCTATTTCAGGTTGTTGTTGTATCTCTCTGACTACATCCATTCCTTCAATAACTTTGCCGAAAGCGGCAAAACCTTGACCGTCAGGATTGCGCTTCCCGCCGAAATCCAGCTCCGGTTGGTCACCAACGCAAATGAAGAACTCCGAAGTTGCCGTTCCCGGTTCATTCCTCGCCATCGAGATAACTCCATCCTTATGTAGTATCCCCGTCTCTTCTGTCGTCTCATGCGCTATCGGTTCATACATCTTTTCTTCCGTAAAAAGACCTCCCTGAATGACTTCGATCTTAATATCGTTTTGAGGCTGATTTCTTTTGGTTACGACCCTGTAAAACATAGCGTCCTTAAATAATCCCTCATCGACATATCTCAGGAAGTTTGATGCCGTCAGCGGAGCCTCTTTTTCATAAATCTCTAACGTGATATTCCCTAACTCGGTATTCAGTTGAACAATGACTCTGTCAGAACCGCATCCTTGTAGTAGAGCTCCTATGATCAGGAAAAACGGACTGATCTGAATTATAAATTTCTTGATCGGTCTTCTCCTTTTACTTCCATGCTGACGAACGACATAGTTTAACTTACAGTTCTTTTCATTGCTCCGCAACCAATTGAGTGATAATTCGAAAATCATTTATTTGACTAAGTACATATTCGTGATTAACTTCACGCCATTAAAATCATGTTTTGGAGAACTATATGAATAGAGTTTTATTGCTACTATTGTTTTTTTCTACGGCATCAGCCGGAGATTTCGATAAGCTCTTTACAGGCAGCACTTTGCGCTTCGACTACTATCACAGCGGTGTTTCATCCGAAGAACACATCAGTCTGGATAAGATTCGGTTGGAAGGGAAATGGCCCGGCGGAAGGATAAAGCTCATAGACGATACGAACCTCGGTAAGTATTTATTTGAAGTGATCGATCTTAAAACAAATCGGGTTATCTACTCCCGCGGTTTTGCAAGCATATACGGCGAATGGGAGACCACAAGAGAAGCACGGCGCGGTGTTTGGAAATCCATTCATGAATCGCAGCGTTTCCCGGAGCCGAAAGATAAGGTTCAACTCGTATTGAAAAAACGACTTAACAACGGCTCATTCAGCGAAATATATTCAACCGTTATAGACCCGAAAAGTCGATTCATAGACCGCTCACCTTTGCATGAATATGGAAAAGTTTGGACTCTGTTTGAGAATGGTAAGATCGAGAATAAAGTAGATATTTTAATTCTCGGTGACGGTTACACGTCAAAAGAAAAAAAGAAGTTTCATTCCGATGTGAAGAAATTAGTCGGGGTTCTTTTCGATACTGAACCGTTCAAGTCTCAAAAGAAAAATTTTAACGTTAGGGCAATCGACATCGCTTCTGACAGATCCGGCATAAGTAATCCACGAATGCATTTCTGGGTCAATACACCTCTCGGATTGAGTTTCAACGCTTTCGATTCAGACCGCTACGTACTTTCATTCGAGAATGAAGCAATAAGGGAGATCGCCGCAAACGCTCCATACGATGCAATTATGATGGTCGCTAACACACGTAAATACGGCGGCGGCGGAATATTTAACCTTTACGCTACGACGAGCTCAGACACGGAACCGGCGGCTTATGTTTTTGTGCATGAATTCGGGCATTCGTTCGCGGGGCTCGCGGATGAATACTATACATCCTCGGTAGCGTATGAAGATTTCAATGCTCCCGGCGTGGAACCTTGGGAACCGAATGCAACCGCGCTTATCGACCCTGAAAATTTGAAGTGGAAAAAGTATACAGCTGAATCTACTCCGATTCCGACACCGTGGAATCAAGAACAATACGATAAGGCATCGTATGAATACCAGAAAAAACGGACAGAGATGCGAGCAAAGGGCGCTTCGGAAAGCGATATGGAAAAGCTCTTCCGGGAGGTGAAAAACATCACCGAACCGATGCTCAGATCGGAAAAATACTTTGGGAAGGTCGGAGCATTCGAGGGCGCAATGTATAGAGGCAAAGGATTATACAGACCGGAGGCAGATTGTATAATGTTTACGCGGAACCCCGATCAGTTCTGTAAAGTATGCTCCGCCGGAATATTACGAGTCATAACTCTTTACACCGAGTAAATCTGCAGTGATATTTATACAACGCTTTCTCATGAATATAACATTGCTTATGGCATTGTTTCTGAGCCCCTCTACGCTCTTCGCTCAGGATGCTTATACCAAATTACGCGAACGATATCTCGAAAATGAATTGAGTGAGCATGAATATGCGGCTGATCTAAGATCGCTCTATCAACGCTTGCGAGCAGGAGAATATCAATCGGAACAGGATGAGATGGCGATAAAATGTATGTTTCCTGTGCGTGCAGAGATAATTAGCCGGCTCAACTCCCTTGAAAAAGCGGCCTTTTTGGATCATGAGCCAAGACCTCTGACTCAGGCGTCTTACAAAACAGAGAGTGGCAATTTTATTATTCATTACGACACGACCGGGACACATGCGGTGGAACTGAATTATACTCTTGGGAAAACAGTTCCTGATTGGATCCACGAATCAGGTCTTGCTTACGAATGGGCGCGCCATCTGCTCATCGATTCGCTCGGATATCGCGAACCTGCTGTCGATTCAGTCGAAGAACCGGAACAAGATGTTTATATACAGCAACTATCCGGTCAATTTTATGGTTTTATTGTTTCTGATCAATTCGAAGATACGGTCAATACCTCATATATAATGATGGACAATGATTATGTCGAGAGTAGCTATTTTTCGCGCGGACTTGATGGAATGCGCGTAACGGCGGTTCATGAGTATTTTCATTCCGTTCAGCTCGCATATAATTTCAGATCTCAAGATCGATGGTTTTTTGAGCTTGCTTCGACCTGGTTCGAGGATGTTGGCTACGATGAGGTAAACGACTATGTGAATTACATCGGTAGCTATTACAGAACAACAAGCAGGTCATTATTCAGCTCAAATGGCTTTTCGGCGGCGATTTTCGGTAAGTTTCTTGAAGAGAATTATAATATCGGCATAATGAGATCAATTTGGGAATTTATAGTAGATAATTCCGCAACAACATCGATCGATATGGCATTAAAACTCGACGTTGAAACAACCGACGGTCTTAAAGCCGCTTTCGGAAAATTCGCGCTGTGGACCTGGTTCACAGGTTCAAGAAGCATCAATGGAGTCTTTTTCGAAGAAGCTTTTCTTTATCCCGGCTCTACATTAGTTGCGGAAGTCGACACTTTCTTATCCGATGCAATTGATATCCCGCCTTTGATCGGGTTAGATCAGCTCGCATTTAGGTTGTATCGATTTACGCCGACTCGTTCTTTAGATATTAAAGCCACATTTTCAGCGAATAACAAACAGGAAGTTTGGGGATCCACCATGACTGCCCAACCCCCGCTAATTATATCACTTCCGTCCGGGGTTTCAACTAATGCCGCGAACGTCAGCTCTTCTTCGGGTTTAATCATCGCTGCTGCCAATGGTTCGTTTAAGATCAGCGACGAGGGACGGGAAAGATACAGTATAAGTGTTCGCATAACCAGCATTCCTCCTGATTCTGTAATTGCTTTATATCCTAATCCATTGGAATATGATGCTGATAACACAACTATCAATATTAGTTATGAGATTACCGCCGCCATTAACTCGGGCTTTTTCATAGTTTACGATCTGCTCGGCAGAACAGTGTATCGAGAAGAGTTAGGCATGCTTTCACAGGGGGTTAATTCACTCACATACTCTCCTGACATCAGACTTTCAAGTGGCATATATCTTTATCAAATAACGGGTGACGGCGTCAAGATCAGCGGCAAATTTACATTGCTCAGATAAACAATAAAAATGTCCGAAGTTGACACTTTTCTCACAATAAAGGGTGATGCGAGCTCCCTTCTGAAAGAAAAAGGCTCCAAATTCATCGGATCTGCCTTCCACGTTCAAGATGAACAGGAAGCAAAGATGAATCTCGAGAAGATCAAAAAAAAGTATCATGATGCCACACATAATTGCTGGGCATATCGTGTCGGTCATGGTGATAAGATCATAGGGCTTTCGGGCGATGACGGTGAACCGTCAGGCTCGGCGGGCGCGCCGATGCTTTCTGTTATTGAAGGAGCTGAACTGACAAACCTTATAGTTATCGTCACACGCTATTTCGGCGGAACGAAACTTGGTGTCGGAGGACTCATTCGCGCTTACGGCGGATGCGTGAAGCTGCTGATCGAGACTGCCAAAGGCAGCGGCACTATCATCGAAGAGACTATCAGAGAAGATCTGACCCTGTTGATCGACTATCCGTTGCTAAACAATGTTTTACGGGTTGCGTCGAGATTTAAGGCGGAAGTCCGGCAGGATCATGAAGACGGCAAAGCGTTAGTGACGGTTTCAGTTCGATTGAGCGAAGTCGATAAGTTCAGATCCGCTGTCGTAGATGCCTCAGGCGGCAACGTTCTGTTCAGATAGCTTTTTTACTCGATTTTTATGACGATTATTCGACTATTGAGTATTCAGAGCTTGACACTAAAAAGAGAGGATAGTATAATGCCACCCGATGATCGCGGGGTGGAGCAGTCTGGTAGCTCGTTGGGCTCATAACCCAAAGGTCGTAGGTTCAAATCCTACCCCCGCTACAAAGATATAGAGCCAAAGTCCTTGATTTCACTTAAGAAATCGGGGATTTTTCTAATTGTCGATTAGTGTTGTTTCGTGTCGTTTGATGTTGTTTTGTGACGTTTAGGTTGGCTCATTTTCGCCACCCTTTGAATTATTGAAGAGTGGCCATGAAAGTTTGGTTAATCTACTTTTTATTAATTGTGGGAATGAAGAGCTATCCTATTGCCTTCGGTATCCATAAATAATGCCATATAACCAAATTCATCGCTAATTTGTCTCTTATCCATAATTATTTTGCCGCCTTCTCCTTCAACTTTGGAAAGCATATCGTTCAGATCATCTTTACCATTTAGGTATATCAAGACACCTTGGTCTCTCGGTTCATAACTTTCGTATTTTACAATTGCGCCCGAAACATTTTTGCCATCATTCGGCAGTAATCCCATTTTTAAATTCCCTAAATCAAGTTCTTCAATTTCTATACTTAATATATTTCTATAAAAATTCGTTGCCCTGTTGAAATCTTTTGCCGGAATTTCGAACCAAGTAATCATATTTTCCATAACTAACCTCCTCAATTAGAGTAATATTGCACGGCCCTTATGCATTGAACACTCAATATGATACACAATAAGATTTTAGAATTCACCAAAAACCTTATATATTTCCACTTATCAATTATTCATTCCGTAATAGTGCTGTTTGATGTTGTTTCGTAACGTTTAAGTTGACTCATTTTCGCCACACTAATGTAATTCATCGAAATTAGAAACCACGAGGATTTTAGCTTTATAATTAGAATAGATAATTGGTAATAATTAAATTCTTGACTCGGCAAACCCTTTAAAGTATTTTAAAATGCTTTATAATTGATTCGTAATTAAATGTATAACTTGGAGGAAACAAATGAGCATCGAAGAAACACTCAATGTTAAAGGTGAATGGTTAGTAGCAAATTGCGGCGACTTACCTAGCGAAATGGGATGCAAGCTTGTTCTGATGTCCCCTGTTGATCAAAGAGAAGACCTCGTAACAGCAAGCGTTCAACACGCCATTGATGTCCATGGTCATGAGAACACCCCCGAGCTAAGAACTCAATTGGATGGTATGCTAAAACCCATGACGATTTAGAAGCGCCATACTTTTTAGTATCGAACTAAAGTCCTTGACTTCACAAATGCAGTCAAGGATTTTACTTTTGTAGAGAAGCGCTGTTTGATGTTGTTTTGTGACGATTAGGTTGGCTCATTTTCGCCACACTGTAAATTCAATGCCTGCATAGAGTAATCTATAATGCCCCAAGCTTAAATGGTTTCATGCGCTAATATTCTCCCTCATAATGCAACAATTTTCGGTAGAAAGACGTCTATATATTCAAGGAGAACAGACACGAAATTTAGATGAGAACGGAGAAGTGATATGAAACGCAGAACAGTTACAAAAGCTATACTTACATTGCTGGCGGTAGGAATGATAACGGGAGCTGTTTACCCTTATGCGGCAGAAAAACACGAGACCATCTGGCTTATAAAAACGCTTCGATCTGAAAATCTCGGTATGAGAGTAAGCACTGCACAAATATTGGCTCAAAACGGCGAACAAAAGGCTCTGAAACCGTTGATCAGAATGCTTAAGAAAGACGTTAATGATTTTGCGCGCTTTTCAGCAGCGGTCGCGCTCGCTCAGCTTGGCAATATAAATGCTTTGGACGCACTCAAATTTTCCGGAAGGTACGACAGGAACGAGAATGTCCGATCTATGGCGGAAGACGCAATCTTTGAAATAAAAAGATCAGAAGTTATCTTAGCGCTGAATTAATGTGTTACCAACTTGGGGATTCGGCATCCTATTAACATATTCCAAAACTAAATCAAAGTTAGGATGAGTATAGACTTTCGTCATTTGATTCGATGAGTGCGCAAGTAGAATCTGACGATCTTCGATTCCGAGCCCTAAATCTCTTAAAGTGTTATTAAATGTGTGGCTAAAAGAGTGCAATGTCGCCTTTGGTCTCCCCTCTATTTCATTAAATGTCATAAAATCACATTGGATTTTGGGAATCTTTTTCATCGAGTTCTATATCAAGAAGTTCAATTATATCAAATCCCATCGCCATAAATCCTGGATTCATTTTAATTCCTGGGCGCAGAGTAATCTTATTTCCGCTTGGATGGTTAATACTGATGATTTGTTTTGCCTCCCAAGCTCCGTCAGGGTATTGAGTCATGAGGTCACGCACTAACATTGTATGCTCCTTTTATGATCAGTGCGAGAAATTTACTCATAGATTGCTTGTTTATCAAGCCAAGAAATGACTTGAAGAATTAATTGTGGCTTTGGAATTCCATGTGATATAATAGAATCACGATAATTCAACATTTCACCGCTACAATGCAATAGAGCCAAAACCTTTGATTCAGCACCATTTATCAAGGATTTTTCCATTTGTTGATTAGTGTTGTTTGATTTTGTCTTTCGACGTTCGGGTAGGTTCATTTTCGCCGGACAAAATTCGATCATCCATTACCAGCCCCTCCATTATCAGTATGGCAATATCAGACCTTTTGGATCAGCGCTCTCGCCTTGTTTCCGATATGGATTCTATTGAATATGAAATTTTTACGCGGATTCGATGAATATGTTTCCCATTTGAGCAGAGTGAATCCGGTTTTTGTTAAAAGATTTTTATATGATCGTTTTGAATACTCATTCACATGACCGGGAACGAAATCTTCAGCGAATTTTTTCCTTCTCCCCATTTTTGATAAGAGGCGTTTTACCCGAAGATCAATTCCCTGTATGTTTGGAAATTCCATCAACACTTTTCCTTCAGGTTTCAGAAGGTTACTGATTTTATCCATAGCAATCAGCGGGTCGATAAGATGTTCGAGGACATGTCTCAGAATTATGAGATCATGTTTATCGTTCGGGTCAGGATTCAGTTCTAAAAAATTTGCCACTTCGATTTCCATATTCAATCTTTTTGTGACCTTTTCAGCGAGAAACTCAGACAGCTCCAGTCCCTTGACCTCCCAGCCATCTTCTCTTGCCAAATAAAGAACCCGGCCGTTTCCGCAGCCGATTTCAAATATTCTACCTTTTGAGTGGATATTCTTTTTAAGAAAATCGTATGTGTCGTCCTGATGAATGTTGATAATATGGTTCCCGTCAGCCGGATCAATAAATTCTTCAGCGTATTGTTCCTGGTCTAAACCTCCTTCCAAATCGTAATTAACGAGATCACATTCCCTGCATCTATAATATCTAAATTGTTGGTCATTGCCAAGAGTATAGTAGAGATAGAAGTTTTTACTTCCACAGAGTCTGCACGAATCGATCATTTATAATCCCTTTTAGAGCCGATTAATGTTGTTATGTGACAATTGAGTCGGCTCAGCTTCGCCACATTAAAATAATCAAAATTGAATCTTTTGTACCTTTTTATGAATATTCGATATTTGCTTGACTGCGGCAGAACCGTACCATGGATGCATCTCCATCACAAGTCTGCCCGAGATGATCGCCGGATCAGTCGTTATCAATTCTTCAGCTTCCTCCACACTCTCGGCCGCAAAAATAAAGATTCCTTTCAGATCCCCATCATCCAAAAACGGTCCCGCTAATACCAGCTTTCCCATTTTTTGCAGCCGCTGGATATTTGCCATATGACCCGCCTGCAATTCTATTTGAGCTAACGAATCCTGCGAACGGTTCGGTCCGGCTTTCAGAAATGCCATAACGTATTGAGACATACCATAATCATCGGCGCCCAATTCTGCGGCAAGAAGTGCATCATAGCCGTCTGTCAATACGGGTTCAGTTTGTTCGGATTCAACCCGTTCCGTGAGTGTGTTTATAGCAGACGCCTGACAGGCAATCAGTGAAAACGAAAAGACCAATATGATCATTTTATTCAAGATTTATTCCTCTCCAATATTTGATTGTTGAACATCTTTTATTATGCGAAAATCTTAATATAGAGAACCAATCACTTCTTATCTAATAAAATCGTGGATTTTCTCGATAGTAGCATACTTATAAACTATTTCTGTAACATACATAATAACAATGTGTTATCAGATTTTTATATATAATAATTACTTTTTTTTCATAATTCATAGAAATCTCCTTGACAGGGCATATAGATCATATTATATTAAACGAGTAAATAGTGTATATGATGTAAGAGTTTTTCAGTTCAACAGGTTTGAGCTGGCAAGTAGTTTGTGTATTTAATACCAAAAGGGAATGCAATGAAGATATTTGTTGAAAATCTGACTCACTCTGTCGCAAACAATGATCTGATAAAATTGTTTGAGTTGTGGGGTGAAGTAGAATCGCTAACTATAAAAAACGATAATATTAGCGGTCAACCGGGAGGGTTTGTAGAAGCACCCAACAGGCTTGAGGCGCTTGATATGATACAAAATGTCAATGGTGTCGTCCTTTTTGGCAAAGCGTTAAAACTCAGTGTTGTGAGGGAAGAAGATGACCGGAGGAATATTGACGAAAGGCGTTCTTCGGAAGAACGGAGGAACAACGAAGATAGACGTATCGCTTCCGATCGGCGTGTAAAATCAGTGAGTTATGCATATAACGAACGGTTCAACTCAGAAAGAAGAGTTGAATTGGGGAGAAGGCTGATAATTACAAGAAGATTGTCTTCCGATCGTCGTGCAATTTCTGAAAGAAGAGTGTAAGTTAAGAATTTATTCCTTCCCTCTCGATTTCAAATTATTTAGACTTGTGATCAGTATCACCGCAGTGCGGAATGATCATTATATATTATAGTTACCTCAACAACATCTTCAAAAGAAGAGAAGCAAGTGGTGTCAACCAAGAATTGTATTGCTTCTCTTCTTTACACTATTAGGTCATATACCCGTTCCTACTTTTTATCCCATTTAAAAGATATTGTCGTTTTTTGTGCGTTAGGTCGGCTCACTTTCCTTGCGCTATAAACAATTTATATTTGAATCTGATTTGGGAATAACTAAGCCTAAAACATCACAAATAAAATATTTAAATTATTCAAGCCGGAATAGTGATAATTTCTTGCTATTCGCCGATAAAATTGTTATGTTTAAAGGCTGTGAACGGGAAAGATTTATAAATGCGAGATCTGATTGATTTCATCTTCTAAATTTGCGGGCAAAATTTAAATTAAATAGGGTATTATAAATGGCAAATAGTCTTAAAAGAATCGGAATGGATGCAAACAGGTCACTCTCCAAGTATTTGGAGGAGATCGGCAAATACGAACCTCTCAAACCGTCCGATGAAGTGAAACTCGCAGTGATAATCAAGGGGAACAACCCGGCAAAAGCGCTGAATGCATTGAAGAAGTTGACCGAAGCAAATCTGCGTTTTGTCGTAAGCGTCGCGAAAAACTATCAGGGTCAGGGTTTACCGCTGACAGACCTGATAAATGAAGGTAATGTCGGTCTTATCAAAGCGGCGGAGCGGTTCGATGAAACTCGCGGTTTCAAGTTCATATCCTATGCCGTATGGTGGATAAGGCAGTCAATCCTGCAGGCACTGGCGGAGCATTCAAGGATCGTGCGGCTTCCCCTCAACAGAGTCGGAACGATATCGAAGGTAGCAAAAGCTGCCGAAGGGCTTGAGCAGGGATTTCAACGGCCTCCGAATGAAGCGGAGATAGCGGAAAAACTTGAAATGACACCGGAAGAAGTTTCCGACACAATTATGATGTCGAAACGGCACAACTCTCTTGATGCTCCTTTCAGAAGCGGTGAAGAAAATTCACTTATCGACGTTGTAGAAGACTCAGGTCAAGCTCCTCCGGACGATGAATTGATGTTTGAATCGCTCAAGAACGAAATTCAGCAAGCGCTCGACACGCTAAAGGAGAGAGAGCAGGAAGTCATCAGGATGTATTTCGGCATAGAGAGGGAATATCCTCTTACGCTTAACGAAATCGGTGAAGAGTTTCATCTTACACGCGAGCGTGTACGGCAGATTAAGGAAAAAGCGATTTTAAGGTTAAGACATAAGTCGCGCAGCAGTAAGTTGAAGGCTTATTTAGGCTAACTTAACTCTTTATAAAAAATAAGTAAAAGGCAGCAGGCTATTCCTGTTGCCTTTTTACTTTTAGAAAATCTGCTAGAACGAAACCCCAAAATTGAATAAAACCACTGAATAATCTTTGTCTTCAATTTTTTTACCACCATAGCTTAGCATCGCATCAAACTCTATCCCTATCGCCGTGGGTAAGGAATAGCCTGCGCCCAATTGGTATCCGAATCCGTTCTCGCTTTGTTCTGCATTTCCAAAACTACTATCAAATATCAAAAATGCTGTCCCCAAATCCCCGCGAACATATAATCCATTGCCAATTATATTCCCAGGATAGTGTATCAGGCTAATCCCGAAGAGATATTGATAGAAATTCAATTCATCACCCTTAAATTCATAGGCATCACCCGATCCGTTGTATGTAAATCCGATCATTGTCTTTCGATCCGACAATGATCGGTAAAGACTGAAATCAAAATTAAATGATATTTTGTTAATATCGGGTATATCCTCCAATTCATCCAGTACGTCCTGGAGTTCTTCAGGATAAATGTTATTAGCTGCGCCAACTGCTATACGAAAAAACCATGAATCAATTTTCTTCTCAGCCTTTACTGGAATCGGTCGATCCTGCACAATCGGTTTAGCTTCACCAAGGAGCTGTGCCTCTACTGGAATCGGTCGATCCTGCACAATCGGTTCAGTTTCACCAAGGAGCTGTGCCTCGATCAAATCGGCCAATTTGTCCATGAGATTAAAAATTTCTTTCCCTACACTGCCTTGCACAATTTCTGCATTGATTATTCTGCTCGTTTCTACGTCTAGTAAGACGGGCGTTAATACGAATAACGTTTCCGATTGAAACGAAGCTCCCCAGTAAGATCGCGTTCGCCCCGACAGCTCTTCCAACTTCGACAGCGGTTTGTTCATCCAATAATCCGGTCATACCAAGTTCCATTTCCTTCAATGCTTCCTTAAGCCGAGATCTCTCGACTATTTCAAAGTTTCCGCCCTTAGCAAGTTTTGTTATGATAGCCTCAGAAATGGTTTCTTCGAGGAAATTATAACTCTCATCTTGACCGGTGTTTTTGAAGTCCACAACCGCAATCACAATTCTATCGTCCGGAAATGAGAAAGGAGATGCGACGTTATAGAAAAGTAGCACTGAAATCAAAAAGCCAGGAATAGACTTTTGTAAATTCATCTGTTGGTCTCCTGCAGGCTATTTATGTTAGACTTCAATCTATTGCCAGTTTCTTTCAATCCTATAGAATGTACGAAGGGCTATGACGTTCTTTTTTAAGGGAATAAAGAAATCTCTTTATTCACAGTTAGAATAGATTCAATTTAATTAGGCTATTGCTAAATACAAGAGAATTATTATTACGTAAGATTCATAGCTCTTACTAAACTCATAGTTGAACTCAAACTTTGAAATTACATTATGAAATTGTAATAATAATATTACGACTGCTCTCGTTTTTTACAAGCTCATTATTACTACAAAAATAATTCAGACTTCAACGTTTAATCTAATCTGCGGAGAACATTCTCGGCCGTTTGACAAGTTCTCCCGAGCAGTTTGGACAAACATGATTCATCTCATCAGAACATTCAGCTCAGAATGCACATTCATACGTACAAATACATGCATTGGCATCTTTGGCCAAATGCCTGTTACATTTTTCACACTTTGTTCTCATTTCAAGCGTCAATCGGAAGCCTTTATGATTCCGGCTAACACATCGATTATATCCTGCGGGTGCGTCGCTGTATCTACCTTATCGAATATATATGCAAGCTTACCTTCGGGATCGATGAGAAAGGTTTTGCGTTTTGCATATAAATTCATAAGACCGACTGTATCATAACTTTTCGCAATAGATTTATCCTTATCGCTTATGAGGTCGAACGGCAGTTCATTTGCTTTTTTAAATTCTTCCTGTTTTTCTATGTCGTCAAAACTTACTCCTATCACCTCTGCGTTAAGTTTTGTCAGTTCTGCATAATTATCCCTCAATCCGCACGACTCAATTGTGCAACCGTGTGTGAACGCTTTCGGATAGAAATATAGTATCACCCATCTCCCCTTGTAATCATCTAAAGTGATGGTCTTACCTCCTGTCGACAGCCCACTGAAATTCGGAGCGGGTTCGCCTACTTTCGGCTTATCCGATAGAAATAGAAACATCATTAATATCGGCAGCAGCGTTAGATTCAAACTAATCATCGGTATTTCCTTTCATTGGTTGTAATTAAAAATCCACTCTCAAGCCTAAGCCCCAACCCGTTCCATCCAATCCTATCGCATCCTCGATACCATTGTAATTGTAACGCAAGACAAGCCAACTTCGTTCACCTATCTTCAGATTCAAGAACGGTCCAAACACCCACTTACGTCTAAATTTTTCAGAATAATTCAGGTCGAGCCAGCCGCTGATGAATGCTTTCTTGTGAAAAGGCAGGAAATAGATTAGGCTTGCCTGTCCCCCACTTCCGCCTGTCTGATAAGGGTGGGCTCGCCATTGAAGCCAACCGCTCAATCCGCCGACACTCCCCAATTGAGGGATCTTCAGATTATGTCTGTAAGCAATTCCAAAACGGAGTAGTTGACCTGCTCGCGGCGTTATATCGTTGTATTCTATCTGCGCAACAAGCCCTTTGACGTTCAGTATATCGCCCAATCCGTTGTGAGAGAAGCGAAACTCGGAAAATGTGCGTGTCAGATCGAACCTGTGAACAGCATCATCCTGATCCGCATTGACCTCAGTGAATCCCCAGACGGATATTCCCAACGGGAAGCGTAACGTACTTACATATACCGCAAGAGAATTGAAATCGCGGTCATCAAATATATACTGCATGACGACATTGGGTGGAGGCTTAGAATCTTTTTTTGAATCGTCCGCAGAAGCGCTGTTTAACAAAATGGTAATTGAAATCAGCTGGGATAAAATCACTGAGATAATTACCCGATGCATCTTATCTGACCAAGTTTTATGACTATTCAAAGGCTTCATTCTCTCCTATATTGAGACTAAAAAGGTAGTGTTAATATATTCCAAATTCAACTCGAATAACTCTATTGATTTGACATTGCTTTAGACTGTAAATGCAAAACTAAGGAGATTCGGCTCAAATATCATCGGGGCAAAAAATAGAACAAAATATTGAACTATTGAACTTCGTATAGATTTTTACGAACAGGTAAAAACAATGTTTTTGGTTTTAGAGCCTTCGAACGCATATTATTTGAACTAAATTTGTGTGATTACGGAATTACCACTGACAAAACTCACTATAGATCGTGCCTTCTGTTTTCCTCATCCCGTCTGTTGGAATGATCAGCACGTCTGTCAGAGAGTTTTCTCCTCGGTTTAGAACTCCGGCGTTCCTCGAACTCACGTCGTTCACTCCGGTCCCTTCGATCTTCTGTGACTTCAATAATACTTCCGAATAGCTCTTTCCCGTTTAAACCTGTCACTGCCTTTTGAGCATCTGCGGAAGTCGACATCACCACAAATCCGAAACCCAATGATTCGCCCGTATTCCCGTTTTTTATTATATCGACCGAGTCCACCCAGCCATGTTCTTCAAAAGCTTCCAAGAGTTGATCTGCAGTGACGTCTAATGACAGATTCTTTACAAACAGTTTCATAGTCTAAGATCCTTAATTCAATTCATTTTAATTCTTCATGCATTCGCTTTGATTCAACGGGATGAATATATTTATCAGAAGAATCTAAAACAAATGGAAATAATCATTTGGCTAAAATCTCAAAAACAAATTACCTTGACAAAATTCAATTAAATGACTATAATCCTGTTCTTCAAGGCTGATAGATTTTGTGATTAAACAGCCTTTGTAACCTGACTTGGATACAGATAATTATTTAAAGGCGACAGCACTGTTAGGACATTTTATAGGAGAATGAATGCATAAACTTCAAAACTTTTTAGACAACATCAATGCTTATATTTGGGGGAGCGCCGAAGTACAGCCCTGGTTTACAATAGTGCTTCTTGTCGGCACAGGAGTTTACCTAACTATCCGCTTAAAACTTATTCAATTCGTACAATTCAAGCATGCTTTCGACATAGTCCGGGGTAAATTTGACGATCCGGATGATGAAGGCGATGTAACACACTTTCAAGCGCTTTCGACAGCCCTTTCCGCCACCATAGGTATAGGAAACATCGCCGGTGTCGCTACCGCTATTCATTGGGGTGGTCCCGGCGCTCTGTTTTGGATTTGGGTGACCGGCCTCTTCGGCATGGCTACGAAATATGCTGAAATTACTCTATCTCACAAATATCGTATAATTCACAAAGACGGCTCGGCATCCGGCGGTCCCATGTACACTATCCTTCGTGGATTAGGATCTAAATTTAAATGGCTCGCCATCCTGTTTGCGATATTCCTTATTATCGGGTCATTCAATACGCCTAATATGATTCAATCGAATACGGTCGCATCGGCAGTCGATCGGGATTTTGGGATACCGCCCTTCGCTACAGGTGTAGTGTTCGCTCTCCTGGTTGCCGCCGTTATAGTAGGAGGAATTAAGCGGCTTGCGCGAGTCACAAGTAAATTGGTGCCCTTTATGACCGTTCTATATGTCATTGCTGCTTTATATATCCTCGTTGTCAATGCCGACGGGATTCCTGCTGCGCTGAAGGCAATATTTGAAGGCGCGTTTACTCCCGCCGGAAAGATAGGCGGATTCTTCGGCTCCGCCTGGGTCATGACGCTCGTTTGGGGAGTGAAAAGAGGTCTGTTTTCTAATGAAGCAGGACAAGGTTCTGCTCCGATCGCTCACGCAGCGGCAAAAACCAAAGAGCCTGTTCGTGAAGGAATATTGGGCATGATGGGACCATTTCTCGATACTCTCACAATTTGCACAATGACCGGACTCGTTATTCTGACTACGGGTGTGTGGCAGGAAAAATATGAAAACCGGATTTCCGGAGCCAATCTTGCCGAAGTAGTATTTTATCAAGGGACTCCCGAAGGAGTTGATCTCTTTAATTTGAAAGAACAGTCCGTCTATTCAGGCTCGTTAGATGTTCAGAACGGAATTATCCAAAATGATGTATGGCTCTTCCGTGAAATGGGAGATATCGGAGATCCCCGGGTCATGTCAATTAAGGGTATGGATGGAAATACGACTCCCTATACCGGCATGATCGCACTCGATGAAGATGGAATGATAAATATGGACTCACAGGACGGTGATCTGGCTTTAGGCGGAACGATGCT
Organism: Fidelibacterota bacterium MT.SAG.2; assembly: GCA_004402915.1. Lineage (GTDB taxonomy): Bacteria > Fidelibacterota > SORT01 > SORT01 > SORT01 > SORT01. Next base: position 6,391 of record SORU01000005.1, on the reverse strand, counting down.
CCTCACGGGAGCGAATCTTACCGCGCAGGCGTTCAGTCACGGTCTACCGGGGAATTGGGGAAATTATTTTGTTACTTTTGCGGTTATTCTCTTTGCGTTTTCCACCGCCATCGCCTGGAGCTATTACGGTGACAGAGGTGTCGAATTCCTTATCGGGCGGAAAGGGATAATGCCGTACAGAATACTTTTTTCAATTGCAATATTCGTCGGCGCAAATCTCACCATCAACATGGCATGGACGCTTGGTGATATTGCGTTAGGATTCATGGTAATTCCAAACTTGATTTCTATACTTCTTCTGACTCCGCTGTTGGTGAGGATGACAAATGAGTATATTAAGAACCATAAGAACGACACGTGATCTTGTGATCACGGAGTATAATTTAATATTTTTGGATTAAAAATTCGAGAGAGAATTGAGTCTTGAGCATCTTCAAATTGCGCGTCTTGCTGCTCGCGAAGGGGGTAAAATTCTTTTCAAGAGACTTGGAAATGCGGGAAACCTCGATTTTAAAGGAAAGATTAACCTCGTAACCGACACCGACCGAGAATCAGAGGAAGCCATATTGGAATTTTTATCGAAGAATTCTCCCGATATTCACATTACATCCGAAGAGAATGAAGAATCGCACGGACGCGCTTCAGAACGCTGGATAGTTGATCCTCTTGACGGTACAACAAATTTCACACACTCTTTACCGGGTTACAGTGTATCAATCGCTTACGAAAAAGAGGGAAAAATTGAGGCTGGAGTGGTTTACGATCCGCACACTGATGAGGAGTTCACCGCTGCGATCGGCAACGGCGCTAAATTGAATGATGAAAGCATCACGGTTTCAGAAGTGAGCGAACTCGGATTTGCCCTTGTCGTTACAGGCTTTCCTTATGAATCAGAGGGTATCCTTGATTTAGTTGTGGAAAGCGTCAGAGAGATGTTAATTAACGCTCAAGGATTACGCAGGCTTGGTTCATCGGCTCTCGATTGTTGTTATACGGCTATGGGAAGGTTCGATCTATTCTACGAATTTATGCTCCAACCTTGGGATATAGCCGCAGGCAGTCTGATACTTCAGGAGGCGGGAGGAAAAATCAGCTCGCCTTTCGGCGATCCTTTCGATTTAGAATCGGGTAATATTTTACTGAGTAACGGAATTATTCATGAAGAAGCCGTTGATGCTATTTTGAGAGCAAAAGAAAGAGTGGAACGGTCATGAGACTCGGTATTCTATCCAAAGGGAGCAGGATATATTCGACGAAACGGATCAGAGAGGCTGCGAGGAACAGAGGTCACCGGGTTATCACACTTAACCCTCTCAAATGTCAGCTAAACCTTATGAGATATCAACATTCCATCTATTATTCAGGACGAAAAGTAAATCCTCCGGATGTCATTATACCTCGTATTGGAGCCACCCTAACTAATTACGGCATATCTGTCGTCAGACAGTTCGAAATCCTCGGATCAAAAGTCCTCAACTCTGCTGATTCTATAAGTCGTTCACGCGACAAGATGAGAGCATTGCAGCTTCTTGCCGCTGAGGGTATACACATCCCTAAAACCGTCATGGCGCGGAATCCGAATCAATTGGTCAGGGCGCTTCAACTGACAGGCGGTCCGCCTACCATTTTAAAATTAATTGAAGGAACTCAGGGTATTGGGGTTATCCTCTCAGAGACAAGACAATCGTTTGAATCTACTTTAGACACTCTTTGGAATCTCGGACAGGATATTTTAATTCAACAGTTTATGGCAGAATCAAAGGGAAGAGATATTCGCGCGTTTGTAATAAACGGAAAAGTCGTTGCCGCAATGAAACGTGAAGCGGCAGCGGAGGAATTCAGAGCTAATATTCACAGGGGGGGGACGGGCAAAATGGTCACCCTATCTTCAATTCAGGAAGAGACTGCAATAAGGGCTACCGAAATTATTGGACTCGGGATCGCAGGAGTTGACTTCTTCGATATACCGGGAGAACCGATCATTATCGAGCTCAATTCGTCTCCGGGACTTCAAGGTATAGAACGCGCTTCGGGTGTGGATGTCGCCACAGAGATAATTAAATACGCGGAATTTGCCTTAGAGAATAATTGAATTGTGTCAATCGTGGGGCTATTACACTGATGCCATTAGAGTGCGATATTGCGGACATGGCTACACCAAAGTGACACAATATGTGAAGCAGATAATATGGAGTGCGTCAACTGTGTTGATGCAGCATTGACACAGTCAATGCACTCCAAAAGAGTTGCGTGCACCTAAAGGAAAAAATGAATTGAGACATTTCGAGCTTTCGTCACTCACTGACAGCTAAGTCAGAAGTGTCTCCTACGGAAGATTCGAGAGACACACTACCGGCGGAGAAGGCGCGGTGTGTTAAACCTCCTCCCTCGAGGGAGGTGTCACGAAGTGACGGAGGGTGTGATTCTAATATTATTTTAAAAATTATCGTCACCGAACAATTACATCCCCCGCTCCTGCAGAGCACCCCCTTCAAAGGGGGAGGAAAACGGAGCGAGTCAGAACCTGTCCGGCTGATGCCAAGCGGGCAAGCCCTGACTTTCACAAACTATTAAAGATTCTTTTCCAAAAACTCTTCCAAATCACCCGGATTAAACTCGCCCCCGACGTACCATACATTTTGTAAATCGCCGTCTATGATAAGGAAACTGAATGGAGTACCCCATTTTCGGCTGTCACCGAGAGATTTTCGTAACCGGTAATGGTCGGTTAGAAATCGAATATCCTCATCCTCTTTTGTCCGGGTTCCTAAAGTAACAGTGACTGAGGGGAATTGCTCCATCAAAAATTCTTCAAGGTGGTCTGCATCAGAGTATTCCATTATGGTGAATACATCGAATCCTCTGCTTTTGAATTTTTGATAGTTCTTTTCAATATTCGGATATTCCCATTGTGAATTTTCGCAATCGGCTCTCATAAATGTTAGAAGAACTATCTTTTTCCCTTCGATAAACTTATAAAAATCTTTCATCTCGCCTGTGGTATCTTCTAAAACGAAATTAGGGAGTTTTTGAATTGTGCGGCTCATACCAGTGGTCTTTTTGTAAACGTAGTCTTCTATTTTCGAAAGATCGACCTGCTTTAGGTCCGTATACTCATGTTCCTGCGCCCAACTGAAGGACGTAATAAACAATACGTAAAAAATCGTCAGAGCAGTTTTCATTATCTTATTCTCCTTTCTAACAGTTCCGGCAGCGCTGATTCATATATTTTTCTCAATTTAGAAACGGCTATGTCGAAAAACGAGTTTATCGATAGACTATTCCCGGAAACTTTGCCGATAGTTTCACAGGGTATCTGAAATTTCCCGCTGACTTCCTCGATTCTCATCAAGTCACTCTCTGAAATCGTTACAATGATTGCCGATTGAGTCTCTCCAAAGAGAAGTTCGTCATCTCTAATCTTTCTACTTATTACGATGTTGGCTCCTAAATTGTTTCCCCCGGCCATACAACACTCTGCCAGCGCTATTGCCAAGCCACCGTCTGAAATGTCATGAGCTGATTTTATCACCCCCTGTCTAATGCCCTCAAGTACACTATCTTGAACCATTTTTTCATATTCGAGATCTATGTTCGGGACATCTCCCTCCACTCTTCCATGAATAAGATTCAGGTATTCAGACCCACCGATGCAACCGCCTAAGTTTCCTAAAAGAATTATAAAATCGCCTTCATCCACAAAACCTGACTGCCTGACATGAGCCAGATCCTCTATCAAACCGAGCATCCCAATTACCGGAGTAGGAAATACAGCTCCTTCAGGATTTTCATTGTAAAAACTGACGTTTCCACCCGTAACCGGGGTCTCTAAGACCTTGCATGCCTCCCCTATACCTGCCACCGCTTCCTTGAATGTCCAAAATACTTCCGGATCCTCCGGATTGCCGAAATTCAGACAATTTGTTATAGCTAAAGGTTTAGCGCCTGTGCAGACGACGTTCCGAGCCGCTTCCGCAACTGCTATCATCCCCCCTTTACGAGGATTGATATAAGTATATCTTCCGTTTCCGTCGGTCTTCAGCGCTATAGCCTTATTCGGCGCCTCTTTTATTCTTATGACCGCCGCATCTGCTTGACCTGGACCGTGTATCGTGTTGGACTGCACCGTGCTGTCATACTGGCGATATATCCATCTTTTGCTCGCAATATTCGATGATGCAAGCAGCTTCAGAAAAGTAGATTCAAGGTCTTCCGGGACTTCAATATCGCTAACATCAAACTCCCGGAGCTTCTCAAGATAGTCCGGCTGCCTGCTCTCTCTATGATAAACAGGAGCGCCACCCCCTAAAACAAGAGATTCTGCAGGAACAGTTGCACTTTCATTTCCCTTCATCCTGAACTTTAGTTCTGATCCAATAACCACTTTTCCGATCTTAACACAATTAAGCCTCCACTTCCCGGCGATTTTCATTACTTCTCTGTCTTTTCCCTTTCGGACTACGAGTAACATTCGTTCTTGAGATTCTGAAAGGAGGATCTCATACGGGATCATCCCTTTCTCCCGCAACGGCACTTTCGATAGATCGATCTCCATTCCGACCCCACCTTTATCAGCCATTTCAGCCGAGGAACAGATTATTCCAGCGGCTCCCATATCCTGCATACCCACGAGAAGATTGAGATTTGTCAGTTCAAGAACTGCCTCTAAGAGGAGTTTTTCGGTAAAAGGATCACCTACCTGAACTGCAGGCCGCTTCTCCTCTGATTTCTCAGAAAGTTCGACGGAAGCAAAAGTCGCTCCATGAATTCCGTCTCGACCAGTTGAGGAGCCTAATAACATTACGCTGTTGCCTTCTCCTTTTGCGATTGCGCTCGCCGTGTTTTTGTGCCTCACAATCCCGACTGCCATGGCGTTAACAAGTGGATTTCCTTCATAATGAGGATCGAAACAGATCTCGCCTGCCACCGTGGGTACTCCCATACAGTTTCCGTAATCGCCTATTCCACGCACAACTCCATCAAGAAGATACCTGTTTTTAGCGCTGTCGAGAGGACCGAACCGTAATGAATTAAGCGAGGCTATCGGTCGAGCGCCCATAGTAAAGATATCTCTCATAATTCCCCCTACTCCCGTTGCCGCTCCCTGATATGGTTCAATCGCGGAAGGATGGTTGTGACTTTCTATCTTGAACGCAACCGCAATTCCGTCTCCGATATCAACCAGTCCGGCATTCTCCTCTCCTGCCCCGGATAATATATGCTTACCCTCTTTGGGAAGTTTTTTTAACTCTGCAATAGAGGATTTGTATGAACAGTGCTCGCTCCACATCACCGAAAATATTCCCAATTCAGTATAGTTCGGGTCTCTTCCGAGAATGCCATTAATTTCTTCATACTCGCCCTCGGTGAGTCCATGCTCGATGGCGAGTTCTAATGTTACTTTCTGCTCCTTCAACGGATTCTATTCACTTTTTTTAATTTCAATAACAACATTGTTTTCCTTGATTTCCAAATCTATCTCTTCCTTATCGGTAAAATACTTTTTTGATGAATAAGTCGGCTTAGCCTCTAACCGGATCTTATATTTTCCTGCCGGAACTTTCTCATCCAAAGCGTAATTCTGTTTACGTTTATATCCGTCAACTTCTTTAAAGATATTTTCAAATAGACCCGGCATCATATTCCACCTGAATGTAACACTGCCGGGTCCATACTTCTTACCGGTTTTATTCAATCTCCTGATAAAATTATCATTCTCATCGAAAATATCTACTTTCAGTATAGACCGCTCTGTTAATTTTGCGGAGACATAAACGCCCCCCTTGACACTCTCCAATTTGACGTTTTGCAGCTCCGTTCCAATCAGATAATACTGTACCGTTTCTTTCTCCCCGATTATTACCTGACCTAATCGTCTCCAAATTGCTATCCCCCTTGGTTCGATAAACTCATTCTTATCTTTCCCTTTGCCGCCGAAAGACGTTATATATGATAAGTTGGATTTGAACTTATGGATAACATGATTCTTCTTATCCGTAACGTAAATGTTGTCATAATAATCAAGTGCGATATATGCGAAAAGAGCGCCGGGGTAGCCGATATCAGCTCCCGTAACTTCTGCTGTCAAAACTCCGTTACCTGTTAGTCTTTTCAGGCTTGCCCCGCTGTTATCAGATACAATTATCATGTTCTTTTTGTTATATGACCATTTTTCCTCTCTGTCCGTCACCGCCATAGAGACTGGATCATTTAGAATCAAACCGTCTTCCTCTCCCCATATCTTTAACACTTCCCCTTCCTCTGAAAAGAACTGAATTCTGTTATTCCCCGAATCTAACACATAAAAATTTCCCTGAGAATCCAGCTTAACGTCTAATGGAGCATTGAATTCCCCTCTTCCATTCCCTTTTTTACCATATGTTCTCAGATG
>SORU01000004.1 GCA_004402915.1 Fidelibacterota bacterium MT.SAG.2 | reverse complement strand
AGTGATCAAGGGCAGGCAGAAAGATTCCGGTCAGTTCGTTCTAATAGCTCACCTCAACTCTATAGACCCCCGGCTCCTTGACGATCCTTGTGGCAGAATCTCCGGTTACCCTTCCGCCTCGTTTTCCGTTATATACAAACCTGATTACAGCATCAGCGGGTAGTGTCACTTGAAGATTCACTCCCTCCTGGGGAATAGGTACCGATTGCCCCATGCTATAACTCTTTGCATCTGTTTCAGCCCAAAATCTAAATCCTCGGGCATCGCCTAATTTGTAATTACTGATAAAACATCTTGCACTTCGGATAGCATTAATAAACCTGTTCTTGCTGTCAACCACATGATCCCCAGGATTTAAAGGCTCATAAAAAAGCAGATGGGTTCTAATCGTTTTGAACAGAACTTTATATGGGAATACCTTAACTTTAATTCCTATTGATAATTTATGGATGTATTGGTGGGCATCCACGCCGCCGATACCGCTTATGCGTCTTTGCAGGTTAAGTTCATCCCATTTCTCTAATATCCTATCCGTGGGAGTGATCAATGATGATCTTGGATGCAGCCATCTCCACGCCTTGTTCCATTTTGTAAGCCCCTCCATCCAATGGGACATCTGGTTCCATATTTCTATAGAGTCAAAGCCGTCAAGTTCCCAGTGCGTCCACGGATAAGGAGGATACGAAACAAGATGACTGCGGATTTCATCCGGATGGGCTATAATCCCCAGCGCTCCTTTTTTTGCGGCAGTTTTAACATATTCCTCAACGGTAAAATCTTTGGGCATGACTTTATCCATATCGAATAACATGTAATGATTTTCATCATTCTTATCATTGTGTTCATATCCGAAGAGAGATAATAACTGATCGTTCCAACCTTCGTAGCCGTTTTCTATCGGCTTTAAATTAAAATGGTCAGTGAACATTAAATAGTCAAGTCCTACAGAAATTCCTGCATCGATGATCTCCTCGATCGTTCCCGAACCATCGGAATAAATCGAATGCATATGAATACAGCCTACTTTTTCGTGTAGTTCATTCATCGGAGATTATTCGCAATAATCCAGCCTGAGGCTATACCCATAATATCTACCGCCAAATCCTTCATACTAAAATGGTTTCCAATTCCCTTTCTGTCCCTGAATTCTTTTCCAAGTCCAACTAAAAATGAGAATGGGACACTGACTGACAATGAAGTGTCGTTCGAATAACCAAATGGTTTTTTCATATAATAGTAGATGCTTGTCGTTAGGATAAGGCTAACAGAGTAGTGTTTCAGTTTGTCGATGCCATTCCATTCATCCACTCTTTCAACTTCGTTTCCTGAAAGTATCATAAGATATAATTTCTGGTCAGGGTCATTTGACCATATCGATTCGGCCCAAGCATTCAAACTCATACATAGGAGTAAAAATGAAATAAATCCTAAATTCGTGAATGTCCTGATCTACTGAAACTCCTTTCCCAATAGTACTGCTAATATGATAATTCCAACGGCAACCGGGGCAAAGTATTTTATGAGCACATCCCATACACTATATTTAAAATATGTCTTCCCACCGGTGGAAAGTTCTTCTTCTTTTAATGATTTGGTTAGTATCCAGCCGGTAAATATTGCTATGAATAATCCTCCGATGGGCAATAAATAGTTCGAGGCGAGATAATCAAACGTATTGAAAAATCCTGCCGTTGTCGGCCTGCCCCAAAAATTGAAATTAGACAACCAGCCCACAGCGCCATTGGACAGCGCCGATAATGTTCCAAATAAAAATATGGCGCCGCCTGTGATCAAGGTAGATTTTTTCCTATTCCAATTTAGTTCATCAATAAAGTAGGACGCTACAACTTCCAAGAGTGAGATTGCAGATGTTAATGCAGCAAATGCCACCAGGGTGAAAAACAAGATCGAGAAATAATAGCCTCCCGGCATTTGCATAAAAACAACCGGTAGTGTCGTAAATAATATTCCGGCGCTCTTTGTAGGCTCAAGATCGAAGGTCATGACAATCGGAAATATTATCAAGCATGCTAATATTGCGATTACCGTATCAAGCAGCGATACGGTAAGCGCCGCATTTGGAATAGACTCGTTTTTATGCATATAAGAACCATACGTCATCATTGCACCCATTCCAAGACTGAGTGAGAAAAATGCATGACCAAGCGCTTCAAGGAATCCGGCTCCGGAGAGTTCTGAAAAATTAGGTCGGAACAGAAATGTGATCGCCCTTCCTGCTCCTTCCATGCTTAATGAAACCGCCACAAGTATTAGTATTATTATAAACAAGATCGGCATAAGGATTCGGGCAGAACGCTCTATACCGCCTTTTACACCGCCTAATACAAGAAACATTGTAATACCCATAAAGAGCGCGTGCCAAAAGACCTGCCTAAACGGGTCAGACACAAAATCCACAAATTGCTGTGTAACCTGATCGGGTGATTTATCTATGAAAGCGCCTGTAATAGATTTTACGACATATTCGAGAGTCCAGCCGGCAACCACACTATAATACGAGAGTATTATAAAGCCGGTTATAACGCCTAACCAGCCGAGCCATGACCATCTTTTACCGCCTAACTTTGTCATCGCTCCAACAGGGCTTAATTGAGTTCTTCTGCCGATAATGATCTCCGCGATCATAATAGGTACACCGATGGCAAGAATCGCCATGAGATAAGTCAGAACAAACGCGCCGCCGTCATTCGTATAGGTCATATAAGGGAACTTCCATAAATTTCCCAATCCGATAGCCGAACCTGCCGCCGCAAGTATAAAACCAATCTTGGATCCCCATTTTTCCCTACCATTCTCGGTTGAATTCAATACCCATCCTATAATTAAAATGTAAAGTTTAGCTGCATTTGCAGAGAACCTGACCTATCATCAGTTCTTAATCCGACCGACAATTTAGTGTCATCATAGAGTCCGTACAAATGCGCATCGACAAATGCGTCACCCAATGCCAACAGATAACCGGCGCCAAGCAGCCAGAGCCAGCCATTTCGTTCGTGCTCTTTATCTTCAATATTCGATTCGCTTATGTCGTCATCCGGCGTCTTATTTATTTTGTCATTTAATGAGATATATTTTGAAGCAAAATACAGCTCCCCTCCTAAATAAACGAGAGCTTTAACGTATTTTTTATTGTATACCTGACCCCAACCGGGAATAATTGCAGAACGAATCATCGCACCCTTCGGGGATTTGGATTTTATCGGCGTTACCTCGTTCTCTAATGATCGCTTGAACTTCAATTTCTCAAAGTGTTGAGCCATAGCGGATGACGGAATTAAAAAAATAAAACTCAGTAAAAGTAAATAAGGAAATCTCATTACGAGGAATTCCTAATGACTTTCAAAGAGGATTCAAGAATTGAAGCTTCTACTTTATGTAAGATGAGTGATATTACCTCACCATCCACATGAACCGGCATCGGATATTCACTTTCAATAAGTATCGAATTTCCTTTGATAGTTTCTACTTCCTTTAATTTATTAAGATTCCCTGTTAACGCCTTGTTCAGGTTAAGCAATAATTTTGTGTACCCGGTATGTCGAATGATCGTCACGTCGAATAGACCATCATCGTTTTTAGCATTGGGAGCTATAATAAAACCGCCACCTTCACTTTTTGAGTTACATATAGAAACCATAAAGATATTATCCTCTATGAGCCTGCCGTTAATGCTTATTTTTAGCGGGATAGATTTATACCTTATCGCCGTTTTTACCACGCTCCAAATATAAACAGACATTCCCTTTAGATATTTGACGCTCTTCGCAACCTCACTAACTATTCCGTTAAAACCAACCCCCGCCGTATTTAAACTTACTCTGTCATTTACCTTTATAACATCTATCAGGTGAAAGTTATTTGACAAAATAACGCCGACAGCATCGCTGATTTTCGAGGGGATTCCATTTTCCTTCGCAAAATCGTTCCCGGAACCAAGCGGAATTACTCCGAAAATTGCGTCACTGCCGACCAATCCTTCCCCTACCTCATTTACCGTACCATCTCCACCAACCGCAATCACTTTCTGAAATTCTGTAGATGCTTTTCTTGAAATTTCCACCGCATGACGAGACTTGGCAGAATATTCATAATCAAAATCAATCCCTCGCTTCTCAAACTCGTATATAACTCTCTTACTCAACTTTGATGCTTTCCCCCTTCCGGCTGCAGGATTAATTATTAATTTGATACTCAATAAAGATCCCTACCCGATCTCGGCAATACATTCTATCTCTATATCAGCGCCGAGTGGTAACTTTGAAACTTGCACCGCAGCTCTTGCGGGAGGGTCAGAAACGAAAAATTCGGAATATACTTCATTCACTTCTGCAAAATTTGATAAGTCGGTCAAAAAAACAGTTGTCTTTACGACATTATTCATATCTGTTCCAGCCGCTTCAACTATATTTTTTATATTATTTAACACCTGTCTCGCTCTTTCCTTAAAAGTTCCCTGAACTAATTCGCCATTATCAGGGTCTATCGGTATTTGACCGGAGACAAAGAGAAGATTTCCGGTTTTGACAGCCTGGCTATAAGCGCCTACCGGCTGAGGAGAATCAGTTGTATGAACTGTTTGTTTGGTCATCTATTTACCCGTTAGTTTTGTTATAGGATGAACAGTTATATGCTTTGAGAAACTTAGAAATACTCTTTTCAATAGATATATGATAGATTAGCTGTTAGTCGAATTAAAACACATGGACATCGCTATCATGATATATCCCATCTTGTTTGTTTATAATAATGGTCGGTTACTCTTGCCTGTTTCAATATAGTAGAATTTTATATCATCTATAATATAATATCAAATTCTTTTTACTACCGGCTCATTTTAATATTACTATTAAAACCCGATTTGGTGATAACACAACCTTGAAGTCTCACTTCTCCAATGATATATTTAATTAACCATGAGAGCATACTAATAATATAACGCCATGAAGAATCGGAAATCACGAATTACTGTATTTACTGACCGGGAAGCAGCTGATATAAATCTATTGAAAATATCAAAAATTCTCGAGATGCAAGTTGATGAAATTGATATTGAGAATATATTCTCAGATAATGCGGACGCCGACCAGGCGCTGAACTTTCTTGAACGTTATATTAAAAGATACGTAAACGAATTTGCCGGCAAGAAATTTTCGTCTATCCCGCATCTTCCTGATTTGGTCAGACTTTTCGGACAGAGTGAATATTATGCGGGCGTTCTGCTTCGCAGGGAGGATATTCATAGACAACTATTTTCTGAAAACGGTATCGAAACCGCCTTTTCAGTCCGCACTGAGGATGAATATCTCAGTTCGGCTCCAGACAACGGCCTAAAGAACACTTTATATAATCTGAGATTATACAAGGAAAAAATATTCTTTGAAATAGGCTATCGAAATATCATCCGGAAGGTAAACCTTGAAGATACAGTTCGAGACCTGTCGTTATTAGCTGATTTCGTAATTCAAAATATTCTCTATCTTTCAAAACTCTCTTTAAAAGAAAAATATGATATTGAGGACGACAGCTTCTGCATTTTAAGCGTTGGGAAGCTCGGCGGCATGGAATTGAATTACAGTTCTGACGTTGATCTTCTTTATGTGTATAATGATATTGACACAAATTATAACTCACGAAACGCACAGGAATATTTTTCTTATTACGCGGATTTAGCAGGTAAAATCACTAAGACATTGAGCGATAACGACGATCTTTTACAGATGTATCGGGTGGATCTGCGCTTGCGTCCGAATGGTGAAGCGGGACCTATAGTTAGAGACGTAGCAGGATATATACGGTATTATGAACGAAGTGGTCAGACTTGGGAACGCCAAATGCTGATTAAAGCGCGGGTCAGCGCTGGCGATTCCAGCACCGGCAGCACATTTTTAGAAAGGATCAGACCCTGGGTATATTCTCAGGTGCATGAGATTTCGTATATTAAGGAGATTTATCATGTAAAAATGCTGAGTGAACAAAAATATCTTGATCGAACAAATATCAAACTAAGCCCGGGTGGTATTCGGGACATTGAAACAATATGCCAGACCCTTCAACATTTGTACGGAGGCGGAGACTCCAGATTAAGAGGATTGGGTACTTTAGAATCTATTAAGCTCCTCACTATGAATGGTAAGATATCAAATATTGAATCGAATGCTCTGATAAATGCATACACGTTCTATCGAAACGTCGAACATGCCCTTCAGTATCCCTTGAACGTGCAAAATCATACTCTGCCTCTAAACGAATCCAAACTAAAAATTCTTGCCCGAAGATTGAATTTTGATGATGATAAGATTTTTAAGAAAGAGATTGAAAAGCATCGTGAGACGATCAGGATTATTTTTGAGGATCTCTTCAGAAGTGAAATGAAGGATATAAAAACCGAGCTGATATTTGATTCTAATTGTGATGTTGAAGACAAGTTACAAGTGATAAACGATTTGGGTTTCAATGAGTTAGAAAGTTCACTTAAGAATATACAATATTTATACGAAGGACATCCTCCTAACAAATTCAAGGCAACGACAAAGTCGAAATTTATGAATGTTTGGAATTTGTTATATCACAGTATTAGTAAAACTGCCGATATGGATATTTCATTGAATAATTTGGAAAAAATTATCCGTTCTTATAATTCGCCTGCTATTGTCTATGACTTATTCGCCCAACAGCCGGATTTTCTTAAACTATTGATGCTGTTAGCCGGTAATTCCACAAAAATGGCAGACCTTCTATCAAGTCATCCCGAGCTATTTGATATGATTATTCAACCGTCAAGCGATTTAGATACAGATTCTCTTAGAAATGACTTTAACTCTATCCTTCTATCTCTTGATAACTCGGAAGGAACTAATAAAAGTGAATATCTGTTCGTTCAAAAAAGAATAATGAGCATATACCTATGGCACTTCCTGGGCAATAAACCGATTGCACATGTAGAAAGCTTATTGACCGACACTGCCGACATCGTTGTTAAAGAGATAGTTGAACAACTATACTCTACCAATGGATTAAATCTACCTATAACGCTGTTTGCTTTAGGTAAATTCGGAGGCCGTGAAATGGGATTCGACAGCGATGTTGATTTACTATTTTTGCTGACTCCGACATCGAAGAACAAATTCAATTCAAAAGATATAGCAACGGCATCCAATTTTATTCAGTTGTTTAACAGAAGAATATCCGATAGAAAGAGCTCGATACCCTTGTATATAACCGATTATAAAATTCGTCCGGAAGGAAAGAATTCACCGCTAATTACTACTTTAAATGAATTCAATGAATACCTGATAAATAGGGCTTTACAGTGGGAAATAACCGCATTAACGAAGCTGCGGATGATTTGGAACAGTCCAAATTCAATCGCGAACGTTGAGGACGATATCAGGAATCTGATTTTTGACAAAAGCATAAGTAAAGACGACTTGAATGATTTTAACAAGGTGAAAGAAAAAGCGCGTAAAGAAAAACTGACTTCTGATGCTTTCAATTTAAAGTGGTCGAAAGGCGGTGAATCAGATATCGAGCATCTATGTCAATTATACCAGTTACGGTTTGCAAATGAGATAATCTCGCTGAAGGATAAACGATCAACTTTATCAATTTTAAACCTGCTATACGAAAATGATCATTTCAGTTCATCAGAAATGAAAATATTGACCGAGTCATATAATTTTTACAGGAGACTCGAACAACATCTCTTTATGTCGATAAACATCGATAACTATTCTTTGCCTGAAGATCAGGTTAAGAAAGACTATATAGCAAAAATAATGGGTAGGAAAAGCTGGAAAGAGTTTGAGAATCTAATTCAGAGCCTGAATGATTCAGTGAAAACGACCATAAATGATTTATATTCTAAACTTGAGCAGTCGCTCTAAAAAGAGAGCTTTTAGCCTCATTGATAATTGAATTTTTAACATCTTCTTCATTTATATTTATGCCGATCTTCTTCTTTAAATTATCCAAGACATAAAAAGAATCTATTAAACCATCTTCTTTGGTAGAGATCTTTGCGGAATAGATCACAACATTACATTTTGACAGCGCTCGCGTAATCGAATGTAACAATCCAAACATATCACTCCCTGTGATATCGATGATAGAAAAATCCTTCGATTCATCAAATTCAATGCGAATCGGAATTTCCAATGCAGACTTATACGTCCATTTCCACCGACGTTTATGGCGCTCAAATAAATCTTTTATTTCAATCTCATTTTTTAGAATTTTGACCAGGTCATTATTCAGTTCCTTAATAGTTTCCGGCGATAGAGGTTTCCTTTCTTTTAAACTTACTACATGGAAGCTATCGATAGCTATACCGTCTGTTCGAGTATAAATTTTTGCCTCGAAAATACTTACATTGTTGACAGCGAATACCGCACAGATATCCGACATTAAATACTTCCTGTCTCCTGCTATGATCGTAACTTCGCTAAAGTTGAAATAGCTTCTGCACTTTACCGATACGATTTCCGTTTTTAAATTTTCTGCATCCGAAATATGATCGGAAATTTGACGACTATCGAATTCATGCTGGTAGGAGATCGGAAGCATTGCTAAAGTTGACTTCACTTTTTCTTCACTATGTTTTTTCCTAAGATCATTGACTAAATTGGCATTCTCAATTTTAATATCTTTTTTAAAATAACCATTCAGATAATCCAACGCATTTCTATATAGATTGCTGAGCAGTGATCTTTTCCATTCCGACCATACGGTAGGATTCACGGCGTACAGGTCAGCATATGTGAGTAGATAGAGACAGTTAAGCGTTTCTACATCTTTTATTTTCAGACAAAATAATTCAATAGTCTCTAATAGAGAGATATCTCTCCTGAATGCGGTTTGTTCCATCACAAGATGATTTGAAATCAATCTTTCGATCAAATCGATATTCCCTCCGTAACCTAAATTTTTAAGTATTCGGCGCGCATCTTCCGCTCCGGCAGCTACATGTTCTCCTTCTGTGGTTTCTCGAGGCTTCGCTATATCGTGAAAGAGCAATGCCAGCATCAGTTCGTTCTTGTTTTCCAAGTCGCGCAACACTTCCTGTAGTTCGCCGATACCTTCGGAAGAATCCAATTTCTCTATTACTTCCAAAGCTCTCATAGTATGCTCATCTGTTGTGTAATAGTGATACCTGCTTTTCGGAGCATGACAGTACATATCGTCCAACTCAGGTATAATAATTTTCAGTATACCTGTTTCAAAAAGTTGCCTGAGAGTTTGAGCCAAATTTGCAGGATCATCAAAAATATCGAAAAACAGTTTACCGATTTTTTTCCTATCCTTTGATGACAACTCAAAATCTAAATAATGCTTATCTATCTGATAGAGCAACAGAGACGATAATCGGTAGTTATTCTCTTTAGAATATCGAAACAGTTCGATGATATTGGTCAAATTATAATCTACTTTTTCACCGAGAGTAGCATCTACATAGAGCCTGCTTCCATCAGAGTAAATTCCCGGTTGCAGCATCTTAGCTTCAATATTAGTGCGGCTTAGTTTTAGAACCGTACCTCCTAACAATTCCTCGGAAAGTTGTAATGCGCGGGATATATTTCTTACAGACCTGTAATAATTTCGCAGAAAGGACGATACATTTTCTCCATTTTTATTCATAATTAAATTTTTTGCAACATCGTCTCGAATATCGAAAGTCAGAAAATCGTTTTTTTCTTTTCTCAGATAATGTATCTCGTGTCGAATTTTTAATATCAGGTCATTGGCGTCTATAAGCCTCTTAGTCAAACCTGGATGCCAATTTTCTTTCTCCGAGATTAAATTCAAATAGCTATCTACCCGCGAATAAACAGTATTGTCTTCAAACGGAATTAAGAGTTTCATGTTCATATTGATCCAGATCAGGGAATGTATGTCCCTAAGACCGCCGGCGCTTTCTTTGATATTAGGTTCGAGCACTCTACTGGTAGAGCCGAATCGCTCATGCCTTCTCGTCGTCTCTTCAAGCTTAGCGTTGATTAAATTTTCCAGTCCTGTGGGTAAAATATCTGCGCTAAGAGTCCTATTTAATCTATCACCAAATTTGTCATCTGAGTGTATAACTCGCAGGTCTAATAGCGAAGAGAAAAAATTTAAATCTGTATCAGCTTTTGATTTAACCTCATCCAATGTTAGATAGGTATGCGATAGTGACCATCCTAAATCCCAAAGGGATCGAACCATATCCGAGACTTTTGTTTCATTACTCTCTGCGTTCTCATCGTATATCGTAATCAGGTCCAAATCTGAGTATGGAGAGAGTTGGCATCTTCCATATCCCCCCACCGCGGCAATTACCACTCCCTCTAAATTCAAATCAGTTATGACGGTGTGGATGCAAGAATCTGCAAGATTCGTCAATCCGATAGATGTATCCCTCCCGTCACTTCCTTTTCTGTGATCGGATTTAATTTCCTCCCTTTTTATTGCCACGGTCTCGGGAGTATATATTTGAATATTATTCATAACTGTTAGACATAAAATATAAGCTCTCTACAATTATGTAAAGAGAAAGCGAGGAAACTATATTGTATATTTCACTGTTGGATCATCAGCGATTAGGCAGATCTAAGAGCGGTAACGCATCTGCGCGATCAAGCCTGATCACTTCTATTTTGGAATCAAATATTGAAAACTCTCCTGTTGCGGAAATCACTCCCTCGAATAAATGACCGCCACGTGTTTCCATCTTCATATTAGAAATTACAACATGCAAATGCGCTATGGGAATACCGCCTTTATAAGCAAGGTTACCTGCGCAGGACAATAATTCAACTTCTTCATCGTAATCTTTCCTTAGATACTCTTTTTCGGTAACTTTATAATATCCTAACGAATATGAAGACAACGCGCCTATTCCCGTCACACTACCTCCCTTTATACCTTTAGAGGTCATAAAGTCGGTCAGCGTTGAATGTATCTCCTCGCCTGTTTCAAGCCGCAGTTGATACCCATAAGCTGTGGATTGATATTGCATTCAGTTACCCACCTTATCCCATGTAAGTCTTAATTCCCGTACAGCCTTTGCTTCATCTAGTCTTCTAATGGGGGTATTGAAAGGAGCATCAGTCAGAAGAGAAGGGTTTTCGTCAATTTCATCATCTATCTTTTCAAGTATCGACGAAAAATCCTCCAGTGAACTCTTAGATTCAGATTCTGTCGGCTCGATCATCAACGCTTCTTTAACTATCAATGGAAAATATACTGTCGGAGCGTGCACTCCAAAATCCAAAAGCCGTTTAACTATGTCTCCTGCTTTAGCGCCCCGCTTTTTTTGGGCTTCTGCGCTCACCACAAATTCATGCATACAATTCTGATCGAATGGAATATCATATCGTTTAGTAACGAGTTTCTTAAGGTAATTCGCGTTGATAATTGCATTTTTAGAGGCGGCTCCAAATCCATCATAGCCCAATAGTCTGATATAGGTATATGCTCTCACAAGTATACTGAAATTACCAAAAAAACCGTGTAATCTGCCGATAGAATCAGGACTTTCTTGACTTAAAGTATAACTTTCATTAACCTTCTGCACCCTTGGATAAGGCAGATACTTAGACAATTTTGATATGACTCCGACGGGACCCGATCCCGGTCCACCACCCCCGTGTGGAGTGCTGAAAGTTTTATGCAAGTTAAGATGGGTAATGTCAAACCCCATATTAGCCGGTTTCATTAATGAGATCAAAGCATTGAAGTTCGCCCCGTCGAGATAGAGTAAAGCCCCGACATCATGGATCTTCTTTGAAATAGTAGAAATTTCCTCCTCGAAGAGTCCCAGAGTATTCGGATTCGTTATCATCATTCCCGCAACTTCTTCATCGAGTTTAGAGGAAAGGTCATCGACATCTACCAATCCTCTATTATTTGATTTGACAGGAATCGACTCGTAGCCGCTTATTACTACGCTTGCCGGATTTGTGCCATGAGCGGAATCGGGTATCAGAACCTTCTTTCTCGGATTTCCATTTTCCGTATGGTATCTCCGCATTATCATAATTCCGGTGAGCTCCCCCTGAGAACCGGCAGCCGGTTGAAGAGTAAAAGAATCCATTCCGGTAAAGTCACATAAGGCTTTTTCAAGCTCGTACATCAGTTGGAGCGCGCTTTGAATCGTTGATTCATGCTGATGCGGATGTATTCCTGAAAATCCGGGCAGTCGTGATGTCACTTCATTCAGCTTCGGATTATATTTCATCGTGCAAGAACCGAGAGGATAAAATCCTTTATCAATATGATGATTGGTAATACTCATATTGATAAAATGCCTTGCGATCTCCGGTTCGCTTACTTCAGGAAGAGACGGTCTTTCGTTTGAAAGATATTTTTCAGGGATAAGTGACGATAATTCATTTTCGCCCACATCGTTAGGAGGTAAAGAATATCCTATTCTTCCCGGTACACTCAGCTCGTTCAACAATTTTTCCAAATACGGTGATCCTTATTTTTATTTAGTCAATTTTGATAATATCAGAGATGACTGACTTAGCGCCTTCTCAATCAGATCGGGTTTCCCTCCGCCAGCTGTAGCGATACGGTCACTTCCGCCGCCGCCGCCGCCGATAATCTCAATCAATCCTGTTAATACTTTCGTAGCGGTAATGTTTTCGCTTTTAATAATGTCTTGAGTTACAATAACGACAATATTTGCTTTGTTGTCAATTTCACTCGCTAATACTCCTACTCCGCTTTTCATTTTTTCCCGTAGTTTATCAGCCACACCTTTCATCTCATCAAGAGAGGATGCTTCTAAACGGCGGGTGACAAGAGTGACATCTCCGGTTTTATTATTCGGATCGATCCATGAATCGATATCAATATTGCCCGATAGCTTCGACTTCTTTAATTTTCTTTCAAGATCTTTATTGCTTTCCGAAAGAGCTTTAATCCGATCCGGAAGTTGCTCCGATTTTACCGACAGACTATTTTCCAACTCTGACAATACCGATCTGTTTTCCTGTACATATCTTAGCGCTCCTTCACCGGTAACTGCTTCGATCCTGCGAACTCCTGAGGATACCGATGATTCATGGGTTATAAGAAACAGACCTATGTCACCTGTCCTTTCAACATGAGTGCCGCCGCAAAGCTCCTTGCTGAAAACAGATATCTCCACCATACGCACTTCATCACCGTACTTCTCGCCAAACAACGCCATCGCGCCCGACTTTTTTGCATTCTCGAAGGTTGTGAGGGTAGTTTTAAGTTTTATGTTTTCTCGAATTTTTTCGTTTACAGACATTTCAATATTCTTGAGCTGTTCTAAAGTAGGTTTTTCTGAATGATGATAATCAAACCGCAACCTATCGGGCGCTACCAATGAACCCGCCTGCTCAACATGATCCCCTAGTTCACCCCTTAGCGCAGCATGCATCAGATGTGTTGCAGTGTGATTAGGCAGGATATCCTTACGCCATTCGGGATTAACCTCTGCTTTGACTTTCATATTAGGTTTCGGATCACCATCAAGAACCTCCCCGATATGAACATAATGCAAACCGCCGACTTTTTGTGTATCATCGATCCTTATCTTCATTCCGTCAGCAAAAATAAACCCTATGTCGCCAACCTGTCCACCCGATTCCGCATAATAAGGTGTTTCTTTAAGTAAAAGCCGGATATCCTTATCAGCATGAAAGATGATTTGTGTTATCTCAGTTTCCACTTCAAGCATATCATAACCTGAAAAGAGAGTCGGCTCTTCCTTTATTTCGACTCCCTCAGGGACCAAATCACCCGAAACAAATTTTTTCTTTTGGCGACTTCGTTCCTTTTGTTCGGTCATTTTTTTCTCAAATCCTTTTAAATCAACCGACAATCCCTTCTCTTTTGCCATCAGAGATGTCAAGTCAATCGGAAATCCAAACGTGTCGTATAATTTGAAAGAATCCTCTCCTGAGATCTGCTTTGAAGAACTCTTTTTCATCTTATCAGTCAACTGTTCAAAAAGCTCCAAACCCCTGTCTATAGTTTCACCGAAACTCTCTTCTTCAGATTTTATGATCCTTTCTATATGCTCTTTCCGCTCACGCAACTCCGGAAAGGTATCACCCATTAGATCGGCAAGAGTAGAAACCAGCTTATAAATGAACGGAGTATTCAGATCAAGATTCCTTCCGAACTTAGCGGCTCGCCGCAGCAACCTCCTTATCACGTACCCCCGACCTTCATTGGAGGGCATAACTCCGTCGGCGATGGCAAATGACAATGAACGAAGATGATCCGCGATCACTCTGAATGCGTTTTGATTTTCGCCTTCATATTTTTTCCCGCTGATGTTTTCTATCTCTTTGATGATCGGCGAAAATATATCTGTATCATAGTTTGACGACTTGCCTTGAACTACAGCTGCCAATCGCTCCAACCCTAATCCTGTATCCACATGCTTTTTCGGAAGATCGTTCAGTTTTCCCTCTGAATCACGAAAATATTGAATAAAGACAAGGTTCCACAGCTCGATATACTCAGCATCTCCCGAATTGATCTTATCAGCTGACTGTCCTTCTACATCATCACCTATGTAATAGTGTATTTCCGAGCATGGTCCGCACGGTCCGGTATTGCCCATCTCCCAAAAATTTTCTTTATCACCAAATCGGAGAACTCGTTCAGCCGGTAATTCCGTAACCTCAGACCAAAGCTTCTCGGATTCATCATCACTGTCGTGAACTGTCGCCCACAACCTCTCTTTCTCGAACCCCCAAACATCGGTGAGCAATTCCCAAGCCCATTCTATCGCTTCCTTTTTGTAATAGTCGCCGAATGACCAATTACCGAGCATTTCAAAAAATGTGTGATGATATGTATCGAGTCCGACATCCTCGAGGTCGTTATGTTTTCCGCTAACCCTGATGCATTTTTGAGTATCAACTATACGCGGCACCTTTGGACTTTCTGTTCCAAGGAATATATTCTTAAATTGGTTCATCCCCGCATTTATGAACAACAACGTCGGATCGTCGGAAGGCACGACCGGAGCGGAGGGAACAACTTTATGCCCTTTTTCTTCAAAAAAATCAAAAAATTCTTGTCGTATCTGGTTTACCGTCTTCATCTTTATTCTAATTTAAAATTATCATATTCTGTGATGACTTCCCGAATTGCATCCCAGCGAAATCCTCGCCTTTTGAGAAAATCTATATGTCTTTTCATATCTTTTTGTTCTAATGTATCTTGGTAACGTAAGCGTCTTGTCAACAGTTTTCGTATGAGATCGAATTGATTGTACTCTTCGTACATCTTACGGATAACCCCTTCAATAAGCTCTTTTTCGATACCTTTTACGTATAATTCCGACCGAATTTTATCAGGACCCCAGGATCTTCCTTCTATCTTACTTCTCGAAAAGGCGATGGCAAACCGTTCATCATTAAGCAGTTTAGCCTTAGTTAATAATTCTAATACTCGTTCAATTATCTCCTCACGATACCCCTTCTGGTTCAATTTTAGTCTCATCTCTTTGACCGATCTATCGCGATACTCCAAATACATCAGCGCGCTGTCCTTTGCTTTTGCAAGTGGGTCTATATTCAGCTGTTCTGAATTCCTATACGGCATTGCGAACAAAAAATATTTTAATTATGATATCTATTCTTTTTCTTCATCCTTTTTGTCAGCGTCCTTATTTTCGGAATCAGCAGATTCGGGGCTATCTATCAATCCTAAGTGTTCTTTCACTTTCACAGTCAGATCCTCGAGCATATCCGGATTATCATGTAAGTACACTTTTGTATTTTCTCTGCCTTGTCCGAGCCTTTCGTCACCATAAGAATACCAGCTTCCCATTTTCGAGATGAGATCGGCTTCCAATGCGATATCGAGTATATCAGCCTCGTATGAGATTCCGAAACCGTACATTATATCGAGTTCCACCTCCCTAAATGGCGGCGCCATCTTATTCTTTACGACTTTAACTCTTACCCTGTTCCCGACTGCATTCGAACCTTCCTTGATGGCTCCGATTCTCCTGATATCCAATCGAACGGATGCGTAAAATTTTAGCGCCCTGCCTCCGGTGGTAGTCTCGGGACTGCCGAACATAACGCCTATTTTCATCCGAATTTGATTGATAAAAATTACACAGGTATTTGATTTTTTAATGATACCCGCCAATTTTCGAAGCGCTTGAGACATCAACCTCGCTTGTAATCCCATATGCGAATCACCCATCTCTCCCTCGAGCTCCGCTCTGGGAACTAAGGCAGCTACAGAATCAATAACTATAGTATCGATTGCGTTGCTGCGTACCAACGTTTCCGTTATCTCCAATGCCTGCTCTCCCGAATCCGGCTGCGACAATAAAAGATCGTCTGTATTCACTCCCAACTTGGCGGCATATTTCGGATCAAGCGCGTGTTCCGCGTCAATAAATGCTACTTTGCCTCCGAGTTTTTGCGTTTCAGCCATGATGTGCAAACTCAGTGTTGTCTTACCTGAAGCCTCAGGACCATATATTTCGATGACCCTTCCGCGCGGCACGCCGCCGATCCCAAGAGCGGCATCAAGAGATAAAGCTCCGGTCGGTATCACTTGAATCTCCATGTTTACATCCGAATCACCGAGCCTCATGATTGCCCCCTTGCCAAATTGTTTATCGATTTGACCTATTGCCAATTCAAGCGCTTTCGCTTTTGCGTCTTCAGATTTAGCCATTCCTAACTCCTATTTATCAAGTTTGACGGACTGCAGGTTTGTGTAAACCGCTCCATTTCGGTTTAACTCACTTCGCATCACTTTTAATTCATCTACTCTGAATAATATACTCTCGATAGGTATATCTTTTAAAATATTAATCATACCTTTTTGCTTTTTCGAACTTCTTATTCTTCCAATAGTAATATGAGGCTTATTCCCCCGAGCATCTATTTCATAACCCAATTTTGCCAGTTCCGATTCACAATTTTTAGACATACGAATGAAATCCGGGACATCGCCTTCTAATCCAAGCCAAAGAATTCGCGGACTTTTTTCATTAGGGAAAGCGCCCCAATGCCCTGTTTTAAGGTTCATCACCGAACTCTCTTTCACAGCGTTTTTCACAGCAGTCGCAATATCGTTTATCCTATTCTCTTCCACATTTCCAAGAAATTTCACACTTAAATGTAAATTCTCCTGTTTTACCCACTTTATTCCTTCTATACTTTCTCCCAATTGATTTTGAATTTGCCGGGCAACCTGCTTTACCTCAGTTGGGAGTTCGATCGCTATAAAGGTTCTGATCATCATTTTGGCATAGATTGGTAATTTATACTTTATAAATCATGTAAGCAAAAGAAATGTAATACATCTCGCTAACTACTCGGATAAACAGTATAAAATCTTAAAAACCTTCTATCCTCTTGACTTTTCCACATTTGAAAAATACATTTTGTTGTACAGATAACTCGTGAGGTCATGTATTAAACGTTTTCTTAATTTGGGACTACTGTTATGGATAATTTCTGCCGTTAATTATGCTTCGCTGAGGGCACAGGCAATCTCTGACAGCGTATTATCAATGCCCAATCCTATACCGGCGCAGCGTATGGCTATACATCCTTTAACCCTCATCAATCTGAGCGACCTGGTTGGAAGGAAATTGGATTCACGAATTCGGATCATTATAAAAAAGAACGGTAATTATTTTGTGTTCAGCGCGGATCAAGTGCGAGAAATTCTTCAGAGTCAAAATCTTTCAACTCAAAGCAATTGTAAATCTGTTGATTGCCTTTCCGCTTTTGGACAGAATACAGGCGCTGATTTTGGCATAGGTGGAGAGATCCGATTGCTCCCGAACGGTTATCATTTTGATCTGAATCTCGTAGGAACAGTTCAAAAAAGACGGATGAACCATGTATCCAAAACTCTGACAAGTGATTGGGAGCAACTGATAAATATTCAACTTCCCGACTTAATAAACAAACTCTTGGAGACTCCTAAAACCGTGATATCGGGCACTCTTATAGTTAAAAGTGATGCTGACAGCGCGATTGTCTACGTCGATGGAATTCTTGTCGGAAAAACTCCGTACGCAAATTCTGATATGAGCTTCGGGAGCCATTCGGTCAGAGTAGTAAACACTTCTGAGTTCAAAGAGAAAATTCAGAAAATTCTTCTCACACCTGATGAACCGATTTTAACTGTTGTCTCGAATTTCAGGTTTAAATTGGGCGAATTATACGTTTCAGGATTACCTTACGGCGCCAGTCTGACCTTGAATGATATCCGAGTTGGCGCAATCCCTTATAAGGATGAAAAAGTGTTTTGGGGAGAATATAATATCATCGCAAAGCATATTGGATATTATGACCAAGAGTTGACGACACAAATCAACGGTTATGAGCCTAAGCACGTTGAATTGGTATTAAAATACAAAAATCGATACCTTGCCATGTTTTATTCAGCTCTGCTTCCCGGATGGGGTCAGGCTTATTCAGGGCATTATAAACGAGCGACATTATTCCCTATCATTTATGCTTCAGGGATTTTGGCGAGTCTATTTATGAACCAACAGTATTCAGATGCGTTAAAAACTTATGAAGAAAAAAGAGACATTTACAAGGCATCTATACTTCTGGATGAAAGAATTGATGGAGCTCGCACCGATATGGACTTCGCTCTCGATGAGGCAAACAATAAAAGGCTAATAGGACTTACCGCCGTGGCTGCCACGACATTGTTTTGGTTCTACAATCTCAATGACGCATTGCTCGGTTTCCCTCCGAGAATTCGAGATCCATGGGAATCAGAAAAGGCTCGTTTTCCCGCATTAAGTTACTCTACAACTAATAATGCACTTCTAATTACTTTGAACACAAAATTTTGAAAAAATTATTTTTCGTAACCCTCCTCTTCCTATTTATAGGATGTTCATTGTTTGAAGATGCGCCTGATTCGACAGATTATGCTAATGTGTGGGATCCCAGCTCTGATTTTTACAAGTCGCCGGAAACAATCCTGATTGATAAACCGGATTCTTTGATAAAAGAGCATACGACCACTTTTATTTGGAATTCGACCCGTACAGGCTCACCAACAGGCACATCAATTGATACATCCGAGTATATAAATATTCGTTGGTCTTATAGTTTGAACGGAAGTGACTATACCGACACTTCGGCGATTAGGACGGTAACTTTTACTTACTTGACAGATACTCTGAACAGTTTTGATATTCGTACACACTATCCAAACGGTGAAATTGAGGATCCACCGACACATTATGAATTTAGAGTCGACAATATAGTAGGACCTACTTTGCGGTTTCATCCGAGAAAATATGATAAGGCTGTCGTTGGTATTCCATTTACGATGGAAATATTTGCTGAAGAAGTTACAGGCTTGACCGGCGCGAAAATCGTACTTAAATATTCTCTTGATTCATTGTCAATAGGGAATATAACCGCTCCTGCTGATTCACTTTTTTTCCTTTCACCTAATGGCGAAACGACTCTATTTTTAGAATCGGTACGGTCTGACAGTGATGGTATAGGCACAATAACGTTGAATATGGCTTTAGCGGGCGCTGATGCAGATTCGGTAAATGGGACAGGGGAATTGGCTATTCTGGAGGTAAAACCCCTACTCTCAGGCACATCTACTATTAGATTTAGCTCCGAGTCAATTTACAGAGACTCTGAAAACAAGGATATAGTTTTCCAAGACTCAAGCCTTGTCAAGGGGATAATAATTGCTGAATAGTATTCATCAAAAAATCCTTCAATTATTATTGCTGATAATGATTAGTTCCACTACGAGTCTAGCTGTTGTTCCATCTATAACCGTTACCATTAACGGCTCAGGAGAGTTCAGTGGAGACATCACTTTCGATTATCTCATCGCGGATTCTGATAATCTGCCAGTTGATCTCTTGGTTGAGTTCGACATAGGAAACGGATTCACTGCCGCAACAATCACAGGTACAGCCAGCAACATTCCTCCTGCCGGTTATTCAGGCTCTATAATTTGGAATTCCCTTACAGATGCAAGCGGAGTTGATGCGATCAACGCAATATTCCGTATTACTCCTTCAGATTCAAACGGCAGCGGCTCTGCCGGCGAAAGCGCTGCTTTCCACCTCGACAATAATGAGCCGCCATTTGCTTCAATTGAAACTCCTGCCGGAGAAGTAATTGGGGATATTGCAATATCATATCAACTCTCAGACGATGAAAACGATGAACTTACACTGATAGGTGAGTATGCAGTAGAAGGTGTTTGGAACCCGGCGCTGACCCAAACCGGCATCACTTCTGATAATTACTCAGGCATTATGCTTTGGAATTCATTAGCCGATTTGCAGGGGATAGATGATGAGTCCATTCGATTCAGGATCACTGTCGCAGATAACGACAACGGAAACACGGCAGTTTCGGAACCGTTTCATATTGATAATAACAGCCTTCCTTCTGCGACTATCAGTACGCCGCCGGGAGAATCATCAGGTAATATAGAAATTTCTTATCAACTCACCGATAGCGAGAACGATCTGCTTATGCTGATTGGTGAATACGCCGTAGATGGTGTTTGGAATCAGGCGCTGACTCAACCCGGAATCAGTTCAGCTGATTATTCCGGGAGTTTGATTTGGAACTCCTTGAACGATCTGCCGGGAGTTGATGACACAAATATATTGTTCAGAATAACCGTCGCGGACAACGATACTGGAAACACTGTCGCTACTACATCCTTTCATGTGGATAACAATAATCCCCCTTCTATTTCCGCTTCAGGCCCGACGGAGGATGGATTCAGAGGGAACGCTCTGATAAATTATAATTTAATCGACGTTGAAAAAGATGTTTTGGGATTACTGATTGAATATTCAATCAATAATGGCTCCACCTGGAACAACGCCTCAATAACAGGCGATTCTTCAAATATCTTAAACTATAGTTCAGCAGTGACATGGCATTCGCTCATAGATATACCTCTCTTTGAAGGTGATGCTCAAATTCGGCTGACTCCTCATGACAATGACAGAGGCTTCTCTGCTATCGTTCCGTTATCCATAGATAACATCGGTTTACCTGAAGTAAGCTTCACTTCCGTATTTCCGCTAGATCCGAAAGAAGTCGTCGGAGATCATTCCTTTGACTATGAAATCATAGATAATGAAGGTGACTCTGTATTTCTCGATATTGAATTCAGGAGAAACGGCGATCCTTCATGGACTACGGCATTGATAGTCGGTGAGACAAATACTCTATTCTCTGATAAATACACAGGGACACTGATCTGGCAGTCCGATTCTGTAGGACAGCTATCCCACGAAGATCGAATCGGAGTCGAGTTCAGAATAAGAGCAAGAGATGAGCATATCGGCGCTTGGATTGATACCGTTACCATACACGTGGATAATAACCGTCCACCTGAGGTCCTGACAGTACCGATGGATATTCCTGATACAATAACTGGTAAAATTAACTTGCCTCTTGAGCTTACGGACATTGAGGGAGATACGTTGCATATCTTGATACAGTTCAGCAGTGACAGCGGTTCTACATGGAACAGAGGTACTCCTCTTGGAGAATCTAATACTCTCCTTCCAACAACTTTCACTCCAACAATCAGATATACACCAACAACTATTTGGGATTCTGTGCTTGATGTTGGGTTTGTTCTTGACGCAGCTACCAGATTACGTTTTGCAGCTATAGATAATGACAGGAGCAAGTGGGTTGAATCGAACGATTTTATTGTAAATAATTTGGTCGGGGATTTTTCGGGAGACTTTAAAATTGATTTCGACGATATCGCAGGATTTGTTGACACATGGAACTCTCAAGATTTAGTCAGGGAAACCGGACCTGTTGCCGATACATCAAGAGTGCCTAATCTGATAGTCACGAAAGACGGCGTCATAGATTTTGAGGATCTGATGACATTCATCTTAATGTGGAATTGGTCTTACGATAATAACAGAGTTTCGCTGTCCAAACAGATCTCTAATTTTTCCAACTCTAAATCAGAACACCCGATAAAAGTTTCTAATAAAACCGATGAGAATCAAACGGCGGAACTTTATTTCTCGCTGCCGGAATTGGAAGATGTATGGTCAGGAAGAGTGCTTCTTTCATACGATCAAACCAAATTAAAGGTCAGAGATATTTCCCTTTCAACTGAATATAATAAAAACCGAATGAATCTCTTTATCAAGCGGACAGAGAATTCAGAAGGCGTTGCAGAAATTGTTGTTGCGCCCCTCGATAATAAGCCGCTCAGTCAATGGGAAGATGATATTTTTAGGGTAAACTTTACTTCTGATAAACATGGATATAGCGGCATGATATCCATCGCATACGACCTCAGGAATAAGAATGGAGCCGTTCTTTTAAGTGGATCTTTTGAGCACAGACTCGAAATTATTTCCACACTGCCTAAAGAGTATGCATTATACAATAATTATCCGAATCCATTTAATCCCGTAACTACTATTGAATTTGATCTGCCAGTTTCCGGGAGAGTGGATCTGAAGATATTTAATTTACTCGGGGAAGAAGTTACGACACTGCTGCAAGAAGAATTTGAAGCAGGAAGACACAGCGTAATATGGGACGGGCTGAATAACGCGCAGAATACCGTTTCTTCAGGTGTTTATTTTTACTCGATCACTACAGAAAGTTTCAGTGCAGTTAAAAAGATGATATTGCTCCGTTAAGAATACTCTTTAAGATTCTTCCATAACATTCCCAAAGCCATTCCTGCGCTTCGTTTCTTATTGATAATCCGATCATTTCCGAATTGATATTGATTCGATTTAGAAGTTTTTTTATCTGAATATCCGATGTGAACCAATCCGACCGGTTTTTCTTCAGTTCCACCCCCGGGTCCCGCTATTCCGGTGACAGATAAACCTATGTCACTTCCCATCTTCCTTCTTACTCCTTCAGCCATTTCTATGGCTACCTCACTGCTTACCGCTCCGAATTGCTCTATGCTTTCAAGTTCGACTCCAAGAATTTTATCTTTGATATCATTACTATAAGAAACAACTCCTCCGATAAAATAATCAGATGAGCCGGGAACATCGGTCAGATGGTCTTGAATGAGACCGCCGGTGCAAGATTCGGCTACAGAAAGGGTAAGACTCTTTTCCCGCATCAGATACCCTATCACTTCAGAAAGAGTATCGCCTTTGGTAGAGTATACATACTTCTCGATCTTATCACGAAAAATTGATAGGGCATTGTCTAACCTCTTCTGCACATCCGACTGATCAGCCCCTTCGGCGGTAAGTCGTAATCTTGCCCCGTAGTATCCGGGAAGGTATGCAATTTCTATTTCTCCTAAACGGTTTCTCAACGGTTCTATAATTTCTGACAAGCCTGATTCGCTGATTCCTATTGTACCGATGGAGATGTACTTTAAATAAGATTGGGTCGATTCTTTTTTTAGATATGGTAGGATCCAACTGTGCAAAATTCCTTCCATTTCATGAGGAACTCCCGGCATTGCAAAATATTTTGAATTGTTCTGATGAAATAGCATCCCTTGAGCCGAGCCTCTTTCATTCGGAATAACCTC
Organism: Fidelibacterota bacterium MT.SAG.2; assembly: GCA_004402915.1. Taxonomy (GTDB): domain Bacteria; phylum Fidelibacterota; class SORT01; order SORT01; family SORT01; genus SORT01. The sequence goes on along the minus strand of SORU01000004.1, from coordinate 60,269 downwards.
ACAGCTGTCCGGATACTCCGCCTGGCTAATATTGGATTCATGGAATTTCCATCCTCGCTCCTCGAACTTTAATTTTAGTTCAATTAGAAGATTTTCATCCAAAACAAGTTCTCCGCCGAAATATTCAAGAAAGGCGGATTTGGTAATATCATCTTTGGTGGGACCCAAACCACCGGTGATAAATATATGGTCGTAGCTTCCAGACGTTTCTTTTAAAGCTGAGACAATTTCCTCTTTGCTGTCTCCCACCGTGAGGATCTTTTTAACGCGCACCCCTACATTCAAAAGATTATCCGCTATATGACTTGAATTCGTATCCTTAACTTGGCCAAGAAGGATTTCATCTCCGATTATTATTATCGCTGCCGTCATATCATGCTGTTAACAATTAGTATCAACAGACCTGCGTATAGCCCGGCAAGCAGATCATCGAGCATTACTCCGTATCCGTATTTCACTTTTTCCAATTTTTTTATCGGATAAGGTTTCCAAATATCAATTAATCTGAATAACAAAAGTCCGGCAAGCGAAAACCATGTCCCCCCCGGAATGATCGTTAGCGTCAACCAAACACCTGCGATCTCGTCAATAACAATGATCTGATTATCTTGTTTCCCGGTTATCATTTCAATCTTGTACGAAGAGAACGCGCCTGCAATTAGAATTATGACCAGAATTATCAACCTGATTAATAATGAATCTGTCGGGATGAGCAGAAACGCAAGCGTTCCTAAGATGCTTCCGAAAGTGCCCGGCATCATCGGCAATTTCCCCACGCCTAATCCGGTGGCAACAAGATAGTGATAACTCAACACAGGGATTTATGAATTTAGAATTGTTCTGTAAATTCCAATAGCCATTTGCTTGACAAACTTACGATTTCCAATGATATACGAAATACCCGAATAAACGGTCAGTAGAACAATTACGAACATTGCTGCATCAACTATTCCACTTTGACGGATAAACTCTTGCGACTCCGGACTGAGAGTTTTTCCAAAGGGATTTGTTACCATGTTATCATACAACAGTAATAATCCAACTATAATTATTTGTAAAGATGTTTTCCATTTTGCGAATCGTTCGGTTTTAATGGGTTTATTCTTCCACAACCCGTAAGCCCTTATTAAAGTTACCATTGCGTCCCTGGCTATTACGATAAGAATCATCCACAAACTCAAATAACCCTTTATCATCAAGGCGACAAATGCTGCGCTTATCAGAATTTTATCCGCAAGCGGATCAAGAAAAGTACCCCATCTGGTAACCGTACCGTATTTCCGCGCGATAAAACCGTCATAAGCATCGGTTAATGATGCAATAAGAAATACGATGGTTGCTATGAAAATACTATATGTTGTATCACTAAAAACCATTAGGATAAAAAATAGCGGCGTAAGCGCTAAACGAAAGATAGTGAGTTGGTTTGGTAGAGTCATCAGCTGGAACTACCCTATATCTCCATCCTGCCTTCAAATGCACGGACAAGAGTCACTTGATCGGCATGCTCAAGAGCGCTGCCCATCGGTATTCCGCGTGCTATTCTGCTGACCTTTATATTTTGTTTTTTTATTTCCCTTTGAAGATACAATGTAGTCGTTTCGCCTTCTATACTCGGATTAGTTGCAATTATCACCTCTTCGACCGAGTCTAACCTATTTAAGAGTTCTCTGATATGCAGGTCTTCCGGGCCAATTCCGTCGAGAGGAGATATAACACCTCCGATGACATGATATAACCCCTTATATTCACCGCTCCGTTCGATTGCCATAAGATCAGTCGGTTCTTCTACAACACATATTACCGATCTATTCCGGTGCTCGCTTGAGCAAATTGAACAGGGCGAGATTTCTGTAAAGTTAAAACAGGTCTCGCATGAAATTATTTTATCCTTCACTTCAATCAGTGTTCGTGCCAGCTCCTCAACCTCAGATTTACTTTGCTTCAAAAAATAGAAAGATAGTCTCTGAGCTGATTTTCTCCCGATTCCGGGTAATTTAGAAAGTTCTGATACAAGTTTTTCTAATAATGGAGAAGACGAGGACATAATCTATTGATCAGATTCCGGGAAAAGGCATCTTCATTCCACCCGGTAAATTTCCCATTAAACCGCCGGTTACCTTTTGCATATGTTCTTCGGCTGATTGTTTTGAGCGTGATATCGCTTGATTTATAGCCGCTAAAACAAGGTCTTCCAACATCTCTACATCTTCGCCCAAAACTTCAGGCTCGATTTTGATAGCTGTCACTTCTTGTTTTCCATTTACTTTTACAGTGACCATTCCTCCCCCGGCGCTTCCTTCCACTTCCACTTCTTCTAATTCTTTTTGAACTTTTTCCAGCTGGCTTTGCATTTTCTGAGCTTGTTGTAAAATATTATCTATATCAAATTTCAAATTATCACCTCTATGTTTATAACGCTAATTTTCCGTTAAATTTTTCCATGATTTTTTCTACGGTTGGGTGCTTCAGCATATCTTGCTCTGATATTGTTTCCTTTTCGTCCTCTATTATTTCTTCTGTGCTATGGTTCTTGACACTATTAAATTCTCCCGAAACGGTTTTGAGCATTATATCTATGCCGATATTTTCTTTTAAATAATTCCGAATGTATTCGGAATTGTGATCTACGGCCCCCTTTTGGTATTGGTCATCGCTGTCAAATGATAATTCAAGATAGTTACCGGTTAGACCCGTCAAATGACTTTTTTGCAGTGCATTCCCGAGATTGTTTCTCGTTTTTGAGATCTCAAAGATAATTGAATCCCATTTCTCCTTCAACTCTTCTAAAGTAATTGAAGCGCTATTTTTGCTTTGGGATTGACTATCATCCTTCTTGTCGGAAACTTCCTTAGCTGCTGCGGCAACTGCTTTTTCTGAATCTGAATTGGAGGCGGATTTCGATTTATCTTTAATTGAGCTACTCTTCTTTTCATTTTCCGAATCGGTTCCTTCAACTGAATATCCCATTCCATTAAGGAGAGATTCAATCTCTACACTCTTATCCATATTTGATATTTTCAAGAGCAGCGATTCAAAAATCATTCTCGTCATGGAACTTCGAGGTATGGAAAGTAATGCGTCTTCAGTTAATTTTGATATCCTGTGCAGTTCGGATTGAGCAAATCTGTCTTTTTGCGCCAAGTATAGTTTTTTAATATCTTTTGTTGTTTCGATCAAGTCGGCTGAATTTGTAACAGTGACGATTAGGAGCGATCGCAAATGCTCTAACAAACCGGATATCAGTGTCTCGGGATCATACCCTTGTGACATCAAATCATCAACAATCTCTAATCCTTTTAAAGAATTGCCCGTCATTGCAAGATCCGTTATTGAGAAAAAGATTTCTTCGTCCACAACGCTTAGAATCGACCGTACGGATGAGAAGTTTACACTGCCGTCCGTGAATGATATAACCTGATCGAGAAGGCTCAACGCATCTCTCATTCCACCATCTGCTTTTTTTGCGATCAGAAGCAAAGAATCCTCATCAATGTCAATTTTTTCTTTTTTCATTATTTCTGCGAGAGATTTTATTATCTCCGAACCCAGTATTCGTTTGAAATCAAAACGTTGACATCTCGATAGAATTGTTGGTGGTACCTTATTGGGCTGAGTAGTCGCGAATATAAACACGACATTAGGTGGTGGTTCTTCAAGCGTTTTAAGTAAGGCGTTAAACGCTTCTTTAGTAAGCATATGAACCTCGTCGATGATAACAACTTTATACAAGGTTTTCATCGGCGGATGCCGGAGATAATCCTGAAGATCATCTCTGATCTTGTCTATGCCACGATATGTCGCGCCATCAATTTCTAATACATCAAGGCTTCGACCCTCGGTAATTTCATTACAAATTCCGCATACCCCGCATGGCTCTGATTTTGTTCCTTCTAAACAATTCAAGGCTTTTGCTAAAATGCGGGCAGTCGTGGTTTTGCCTACGCCTCTCGGTCCTGAAAGGATATAGGCATGTGAAAGGCGATCTAATAATAAAGCATTTTGCAGCGTTTTTGTTACATGAGATTGACCTACAATTTCTTGAAACTGTTGAGGTCTATATTTTCTTGACAGTACTAAGTATGACAATTTTCATTCCCGTTAAAAGTTGGCTGTGCGCCAGACTCCGTGTGACTCTTTCCGCTTCTACCTTTCCGTCATAAGCTCCGCCTAAGCTATCTACGGCACACAAGTTGTAACCTTACCGCTGCTACCTTCCGGTCCTGACGGAGTTTAGCAACTTCTCATTGCGCAGGACTTAAAGCTTCAACACTTATTCCGTAAAGGAGTAACGAAATCGGTACACCCTCGGTCATGGTATCGATCCGGCTACAGCGGATTGCCGGTTACAGGGTACCGCTAACTCCCCATCGTGCACAGCCTTTGTGGAGCCGAAGGGAGTCGAACCCTCGGCCTCTGCGTTGCGAACGCAGCGCTCTCCCAACTGAGCTACGGCCCCTTTTTACGCCGATAATAAAGTTACATCTAACCGCTGAATATGTCAACATCGGTTTAATTAAAAGGCGATAATATTGCTTGAAATGATTTTAGACTTGCTCGTGAACAGAAAATGTGGCTCTAAGATTCTTTGCTTTCTCTATAAGTTTATCACTACTCGCATATTCAAGAATGGCTTCAACCAATGAATTAAGGTGGGCATCCTCCGATTCGATTAGATGATCTATAACTGCCAGGAAAGGCTCTCTGGGACTTTCAATGATCCTGTCGTAAATGTCATTTACTTCGAGAGTTTCAAGGTCAAAGGCTTCTTGCAAGGCTGCGTTAAGATCAAAATCTTCATTATTTATTTTTTCTTCTGAAGTTTTAATGAAATCCTCTATTTTAGACATAGTTGAGTAATCTACTTCAACTATTTCATTAAACATTCCCGGGTTGTTTCTGTACATATTCGAGAGAGTATAAATTATAGTAGAATGAACAGATTCCTGTTGCGCAAGAGAATCCCAAAAAATTCTTATACCTTCAGGCTCAGTGAATTTCTTGGCAACTTGAGTATAAAATTGGTTCATTCTCAACTCGAGTCCTCCCATTATTCTAAGGAGTTCGGGTGTCGAGTAAGAGTCTTTATGGTTCATTTTATGTGCTTTAGGTTATTCACTCTTTTAAAGTAACATGAACTGAATTATGTGTCAAGCGAATTCAGATAAACTTTATCCGAATTAAAAACACCTGGTATTTGCGTACCGCATGTAGGACATTTTCCATTGCGAATATTATTCTGAAGGACACTGTGCCAATCTCTTTCGATGAGAAGAGAATCACATTTTGGACACATTGTGCTTGATGAACCGATGTCGTGTACATTACCGACATAGCAGTATTTCAATCCTGCTTCTAAAGCAATTTTTCGAGCTCTATTCAGTGTACTTGCTTCTGTCCTTGGTAGTTCTTTCAGTTTAAAATCAGGATGAAACGCTGTAAAGTGCAGCGGAACCTCTTCTCCTAAATTTTCAGTAATCCAATCAACCATCTTTTTAAATTCATCATCTCCGTCGTTCAGAGTCGGAATAATCAAATTAGTAATCTCAATCCAGACATCAGTTTCGTTTTTCAGCCATTTGATCGTATCTAACACCGGCTCCAACTTTGAGAGCGTAATCTTTCCGTAAAACTCCTGTGAAAAGGCTTTAAGGTCGACATTAGCGGCATCTACATTTTCGTAGGCATCTATTCTAGCTTCTTTTGTGATATACCCCGCAGTTACCCAAACGCTCTTTATGCCTACCTGTTTAGCCAATATCGAAATATCCATGGCGTATTCCGCCCATATAGTGGGGTCATTATACGTAAATGCAATCGTAGGACAATTATTATCTATGGCTATTTTCACTACTTGTTCGGGCGAAGCTTCGATGCTGTTCGCCTCATCTATTTTTACTTTTGATATATGCCAATTCTGGCAGAATTTGCATCCGAGGTTGCAGCCGGCTGTACCGAAACTCAAAACACCGGTCCCCGGAAGAAAATGAAAAAGAGGTTTTTTTTCGATAGGGTCAACAGCAAATCCTGTTGGCCTTCCATAAGCAATATTTTCTATTATACCATCAATATTCTTGCGGATAGAGCAGAAACCTGCTTTACCCTCAGGAATTTTACAATATCTTGGACACAGCGTACACTCTGCTCGATTATTATTCGCAGGCCTCTGCCATCTCCCTGCATGTTCAGATCCGTAATTCAATTATCGCTTCTTTGATTCTATTTTAATTTCACCCATTCAATTAAACCGAGTTTTGACAGATTATCAATAATTATTTCTGTTATTTTAACATCATAACGTCCCAATTCCGCACTCACCAATTTATGGATTTGGGATATATTTCTTTTGCCGTTCATAAAATTCACCGTTTCGTAACGTATAAGATCAAGATTGGAAATTTTAACCTCACTATACCATTTGTAATCCTCTCCAAGATGTTCTGAAAACCAGATGTCAGCATAAGAGTCCGAAACAGGTCCGATAAACTTTCTCTTAGGAATTCTGGCTGTTGAGCCTGTAACAATTCGATGATCTTTTGATGACGCCTTGCCTATCCTACTCAACATCAATGTCTTTTCAGACTTTCCCAGTTCATCTAAGGCGACTCTATACATATCTTCCATCGAGCTTTCGCCGCTTCGGAGTTTTCGTATCGAGATGAGAGCGTTGTTATCCACCTCTGTTTGGAGATCGATCCTATCTGTCAAATGCTTAATTTTCTCTTGGCTGTCGTTTATTTTCAATGATAGAGAACCCTCTAATCCCAATTGTATTATTCGTTCTCTCGCCTTTGCAAAGGTGAGAATCGTTAATTTATCTGCTTCCTCGTCTCCTGCATTTGCTATCCACAATGCGCTATAGGCACCGATTATCATATTTCTTTTAAGCGTTGTAGCGTCAATTTTATCGTACGAGTCTTCATTAGTATGGTGATACCTGTCGGCCCAATAACCGAGCGCTACCGTAGGAATTCCGATCAACGGATCATTCAACATATCATGATCGCTCCCTAATCTGAATTTCTTCAGATCATACTCGAATAGATTATCAGAGCCTTTCGAGGAACTCGGTTCTTTCCTTTTCACTTCCTTAACCACTTCAACGATCAGATCATTAAAAAAAGTAGCTGCAGAGGCAGGGGTTAGAATAACGTCAAGCCGGGTGTCTGTCAGTTTTGTATTCTCTCCGACCATGTCGAGGTTGATTCCGCAGATCGCTCCCTCCAACTCGTCTCTGTCCTTCGTCAAGTACGCCATCGTTCCGAAATGCTCGGGTACCCACAAAAACCGTATAGAACGGCGTGGACGTTCTATTGTTCCGGAACTGATAAGTTTGTTAAGAGTTCGCGCTATTTCTAAAATCGCTGCCGAACCGCTTGCATTATCGTTTGCACCGGGTTTATAATGATCGAGGTGAGCTATTAGAACGAACTGACCGGAATCTTTCTGCCTGCCCTTGATCACTGCGCTTATGATCACCAACTCGCCCGAATGAAGCTTCGCATCCACTTCTGCGTTGACTATGATTTTCTCGCCTGAATCAAGTAAATTCATTAATTCTTCAGAATTAGCGCGCGAAAGCTGAAACCCGAAACCGACTTTTTTCCTTTCATCCCATTTTGGCCAGAGACCGTTGTATCTAACCGCATCCCTCATAGCAACCCTGTCAGAATCGGAAGGTCTTATTACAACCCCTAATGCCTTCCTCTTGATGACAGCTTGACGATGCACAGTTCCGGCATAACCGTAAGCGAAGACGATCTTCCCCTCGACATTGATATCCTCGTAATCTTCGTCTTTCAGGCCGGAACCTACATCAATGAGTTCACCCTCCCAACTTCCACCGTTGGACAGTGTAGTCAGGCTGGTTGGAACCGCTGTATAATCGGCAAGATTCATCTCATAAGGCTCAATCATATTAAGAATCCCACTCTTAACAGTCCAGGACATGGGGGACGTGTAAGCGTTATATCTTTTTTTGCCATTTGACTTGTACTTATGTGTTTTTACGTTAGTTACACCTGCTGCTTTAAGTTCTTCTTTAATATATTTTGCAGCATTCGAATAGCCTTTTGTTGCTTGAACACGATGATTTTGAATAATCTGTTTGACGTCTTCTTTCGCACGCGCACCCGATACAGATTCAGAGACTATTTCAAATAATGCATCATCAATTATCCCTGAAGATTGGATAGCGTTCGCAGGAATTGAAGCTAATAACAGCCACAGTGTGACATAATATGAATTCATAAATCCTCTTATAGCGAAAGTACTGAACAATTTATTTGAAACCTGCTTTCTTTCAAATAATATAGTGAATTTAAAGTGATGTTGGTTACATTTTCTTAGATTTGCATATGATATAATATTTCTTAATATTATGAGATGCAGATTGGGCAAATGAGCGATATTAAATACAAATATTTATTACTGAATTTAATTTATTCAGTACTGTTAGCTTTCCCGAATACCTTACTCTCACAAGGCAAAGTAGGTGATTTAGAGTCTGATTTTGAATACACCGATACCAAAGGAGATAGTTACAGGCTTTCTGACTTTAAAGGGAATGTTGTATTTCTCGCTTTCATCGGTCATGGCTGTCCATTTTGCAGAGCCGTTGCTCCTTCTACTGAATCCGATATATGGCAAGTCTTTAAGAGCGACTCCTTCCAGGCGTTGGCATTGGAAACCTGGAACGGTTCTTTATCACAGGCACAATCATACGTAATTTCTTCTGGTATCACATATCCACTGCTCACTCGCGCCGGTAATGAATTAGATAATTACCGTATAACTTATGACAATTATCTTGTTCTTGATCATCAAGGCATTATCAGATATTCGAGCGCCGACAACGGGATATTGGGAGAACGTTATAGAATTAAAGAGCTAACAGACACTATCAAACAACTCTTAACTAGGACAGGATTAAATTCAGGTGAAATTCCGGTCGATTTTAATTTATCACAGAATTATCCTAACCCGTTCAATGCTGCAACATTTATTGAATACACTTTGCTGACAGGAGGCTACGTAACTTTAATAGTTTATGATTTATCGGGCAGAGAGGTTGATACGTTAGTTGATGAGTTGCAATCACCTACTGACTATGTTTATGAGTGGAGTCCACAGAATTTGCCGTCGGGCATTTATTTTTATAAACTTCAAATTGAAGATGTCGAAATAACTCGTAAAATGGCATTCATCAAGTGATCAATAGAGTCCTGATTTTTTCCATCGCTCTATTTATTTTCGATGGAGAACTCTTTTCACAGGAAAAAGCCCGTCGCATACAATTATCGGATATTGCAGGTAACAGATATGACTTAGAACGTCTTCTTGAAAAGGGTCCTGTTTTATTGGATTTTTGGGCGACATGGTGCAATCCTTGTAAAGAGTATTTTCCTCATTTGGAGAGAATGCACAACAAATATGAAGATAATGGCTTATCCATCATCGGTATAAACGAAGACGGTCCGAGAAATAAGCGGAAGATCCGCTCATTTCTTCGTTCTTTGAATATTTCTTTTCCAATCCTCATAGATGAAACCGCTGAAGTAATGTCCGATTATGGCGTCTACAGCCTGCCCACCTGGTTTTTGATCGCAAAAGACGGCTCTATCATCAAAATTCATAAAGGATACATCAGGGGAGATGAAATTCTTTTAGAAAATGAAATAAGATCACTGTTGTTCGACAGTGATGATTCTTAAAAGACAGCGGCTTATATTTGAATTCTTTTCAAAACTTCATTGTTATTTTTCTCCTTCTCTTTGCGCTGCACTCTCAAAATTCAGCTCAGATTTCCGCGATAAATAGCGCCGAATTTCAATTTGGCAATTCAAATGACCGGATTTCCTCTCGAACCGGATGGTATGATCAATTCAATCTGAATTACTCTGCGAATCTGTTTAGTGTCGGATTAAGGTTGGAAAACTATACTTCTTCTGAATTTGAAACCGGCTATAGTGCTATTACTCAGCGATATATGGAGATCAGAGAAAGCAGTTTCAGAGTTAGATTAGGCAATTTTTATAATATGTTCGGTAACGGCATTTCTCAACGTTCCTTCGATCTACCCGGTGTGATTCTCGAAGACCTCGGCTCCTTTTCACGATATACACCCACACGTGATTTAAACGGCATACTGCTCGAGTACTCGCTGCCCTCTACTCAACTAACATTTCTCAGAGGCGTTCCTGTAGAAAGCACGCTGTCGCCTTCAACCAACTTCGATCTACTTTCTCAGAAGGATCGACGCAGCGGTATTATCGAAGGGGCTGAGATAGAGTATGACTTCTCCGGTTTTCTTAGAATTGGAAGTTCATATCTCCATCTCATTCCGGATAAGGGTGAAGATAACGAAATATTCTCTTTTAGTTTGAATCTCAATTCTAATTTTTTCGAACGTATTCATAAAGTAGAAGACCTATATCTCGATATCGAAGGTGAAATCAGTAACAGAGACCGGAATATTATTTCTGACGGTATCAGCACATCGTCGGAAACTCCCCATGCGATTTATGTTGCATTAAGCATAGATTACAAGAAACTCAGTCTATCATCTGAATTCAAAGATTATCTTTTGTATAATCTCGGCGTGAATGATCCTCCATCTCTTGTAAAAGAGCACTCCTATGTTCTTCTTAACCGGGATACACACGTGCTTCTTCCTCAAGATGAAAGAGGTTATCAGCTCGAATTAAGCTATTTTCAGTCTCAATTTACAACCTTCACCACCAACATTAGTTTTGCAAGGAACACTATCTTTGACTACAACACAGATTTTTCAGAATTTTTTTTGGAGGTTTCGCATAAGTTTTCTGACGAGATAAAAGGCGCTCTGTATCTGGTTAATTCAAAAGACGAGTTTAACAGCATCTCGGAAAAAGTAACTTTCGGTGGTTCATGGACTCTCAATTTGAATCATAAAAGCAGCACAACTGTTGATATTGCGTTACAGAATGCAACACGGGATTTTGAATTTTACAAAGAAAATAATGATCTGTCGAGGAACTTCGAGGTAACCAAGTATAGGAATTTGTACCTCTCTTTATCCTACGGAAAATCAGGTCTCTTTTCCGCGAGTTTCTTAACAGAACGCTCCACCGATATTTTGGATACCGATAGACGCTCTACATTCGATATCGTTGAAACTTCCGCCCGTTGGTGGTCATCAATTAACTTGTCGTTTGAATTGGGAATGAAACATCAGGTTCGTCTGTTCGTCGGAAAACGCAGAGGCGGTCCTGCTTGCACGGCTGGAACCTGTTATGAACTGCTTCCCTTTGAGGGAATAGAACTGAATATTATAAGCAGATTATAGTAAGAAGAAGAGCTTTATTTACTCGGGTTGATTTTTTTCTTCCCTCTCTTATCGAAATTAGAAATATCATCCCGAATCAGAGCAGCAGATTCATAATCTTCTATTTTCACCGCTTTCATCAGTTTCCTCTGCAGCAGGTCCAATTCCGAAGGGCTGCTATTTGAATCGAATTCCTTATTCCACTCTTCTAAAAATCTAACTTCTTTATAACCATAGACAGAATCTTTCAGTCCAAGCTCCGCGCGGGCATCGTTAATAAGTTTGATACCCTTTTCAACAATTTTTGACGCTTTTTCAGAATGGTTCTTATTCAGAGACATGCGACCTTTTGCGAGAGTGTTTATCATCAATATGTAGGGTCTGTATTGCTCATAACTCATGAAATCAGATTTGTCCTCGGCATATTCTTTCATCATATCAAGGATCTCAAGATTATGTTCCGTATCCGATATAACACCTTTATACTTTTCAAGCTCTAATAGGCTGACATAACGGTGATAATATTGAATCGCTTCCATCCGGAGTTGATCACAATCGTCATCGGACAACACAAATTCGGATCCTGATACGGGATCGTTTGGAGAATCCTCAAGTTTTTCTTTATAGTAATCTAATAGTGATTCTTTGTTGTGAGGAGAAGTACCATCCGGCCTTCCCTCCATCTCTAACTGGAGAACTCCAAGGTCAAGCCGTATTTGAAGTTTCTGTTTACCATCGTCTCCGTCTACGATCCGAACGCTGAAACTATAGGGATCATACTCCCATTCATCTAATATTTGTTTTATATCCATCTGTTATTCATACGGTCATTTTGTAAGTTACATTTATTGTGTATATTGAAGGCTATGAAAAACCTTTTAATTATTGACGCAACCGCAGCCTTCCCCACAGCCGGCAAATTCTTGAGTGTTTCCGGCATCTGCCGACGCAAAAACAGACATCATTCGTTTTGTATTTTTTGACTTACATTTTGGGCATAAAGGTTTTTGCTCTACATTTCCGAGCGTTTTAAAAAATATATCAAAATCTTCGTCACAATTTCCGCATGTATATTCATAAGTCGGCATTTATCTCTCTCCAATATTTTCTGTTATTAAGTAAAAATATACTCTCGCAACAATATTGTCAATATTTATTACCATTCGAGGTTCCATTTACCTCCGAATAATTGATATGATACCCCTCCATAAAAGAAAATTCCTGAAACGTCTGTGGATTTACGGTACTTATACAGACCTCCGACTCTGAACTCAAGTCTTTTGAAGGTCAATCCCGCGCCGAAATCATAAATAGTTCTCGATGGAGATTCAGGAGTTTTTTTTCTCGGTATCGATATGAAACTCCCTCCTGCGTAAAAAAATGTCATTATCCTCGTTCTGATACCTCGCGGTCCGTCAGGTCCAAACTCGTCCGGTTCCACGATTCCAACCGGTGTAATAATATATATATGGCGCCAAAAGTGAAATAAACAGTTGAGAATCCCGCATAAACATAACTTGAGCGAATTCTACCCCCCCGCCTAACATAGTCCCTTTATGCAGCATAATGGTTCGAAACAGATAAATATCCGCTCCGTCAGGCGCTCTGAGATCTGCTCCTATCGGATTAACGTAAGTTATTGATCTTACATTGGTATCATACTCTTCCAAATTTCTGGGAATCAATGAGCATCCGTTGAACACCGAGAAAAAAAGTATACTCATTATTTTAATTTTACTATAAATCATATCTTTAACGCAAATGAGGGAATGCTTAACTCAGAGCGTTAACACATTCCCTCATAATATCAAGTTTTATTTAATTTAAAAAGTGAACACCGTTTCAATTGATGTTAATTTAATTGTTTCACCCTCATCTTCCACGTCTCCATCTCCGTTCCTATCGACATAAGTCTGCTGAGATCGAATTTATAGAGTGACGCTCGGCGCAATTTCGTATCCTATCAAATAACCGAATAAGGTGCTTGAAGTTTTCTCAAAATCGAATACACTATTTAAATTATTCGTTTGCTGATAGAAGAGTGAAGCTTTGTTTACCTTTGGAATAAAGACGGGATTTATTGATAGATCACCATATAGACTCTCAAAGGTCAGCGTACCATCGCCTGTGCTCTTCATTCTGGAGTAAGAAGCAGAAAGAGTGAACATATCAAGAAGATCAATTGCGGCTCCACCGAATACGCCGGAAAGCGGTTCTGTTACCGGTTTAAGAAGTAGATCCTCCCTTGTTTCAATATTTACGCTATTGCTCGAATCGTTCCAAGTCAGGTGCACTCTCTCTATGTCGTATGTTCTGTCATAGTAATTTCCTAAGAATTCTTTAGTATATTGACGATACTCTAATTTTAGGAACACTGGTCCGATAGTCGCCCGTACTCCGGGAAGAGCAAAACCGGAACCGAAATCCTGAATTTTGGCAAATTCTCCGTATGCTGTTATGGCGATCAGATCGTTACTGAATACAGGATACTCTATATCAGCTCCGTATATTGCTGAAGAATTTGAAGTATCCTCCAAACTCAGAGCATTTTTAAGATCAAGAGGAAATATATCATTATTGGAAATGGTGGAATCTTGGGTATTATCCGTGTAACCGTTACCATTTCGATCCGGATCCACTTTATCAGCAACACCGTCTCCATCTGTGTCAACCGACCACTCCGCATTATCAGGAAAATCATCTACCGCATCGGGGACATGATCACCATCTCGATCCGGGAGTCCTGCGAATTGATCGCCATCATATATTGCTGTTGCGCCGATCTTTAACTTACCAATTACATTATAGGTTCCCCGTATACCTATCAAACCTGGATTTGAGAGTTCCCGTAAATTCGCTACAAGTCCTTGAAGTCGGAATTTCCCGAACTCTTTATGTCCAAATACGCCAACTCGCCTGACTTGCGGATACTCTATAGTATTACTATAATTATCCATTATAAGTCCCTGTCCCATAGTGATTCCAAGTAATCCACCAGCGCGAATATAGAATGGGTCTTCAGGATTATTGTATCGTAGATAAAATATTTTGTCGATTGCGTCTAAAGGTTCGTCCCAATCTTCTTCGCGAAGATTACCGTCAGCGTCGAAATAAAAGTTTAAGTCTAAACCAATTCCAAATGGACCTATAGGGATATCCGGTCTCAGGCTTATTTGATTGTAAACCTGACCATCTAACACTGCTGCACCAACGCTTGCAGACATTCCTATGCCACCCGGAAGTTTAGAGCCTCCCCCACTCTGTGGCTCAGATTGAGATGGTGTTTGAGTCGGCGATTGCTGAGCGGGTGCTTGGTCTGTTGGAGTAGATTGATCATCCTGAGGTGAATCTCCACCCTGCTGTTGACCTCCTTGTTGCTGTTGCTGCTCTGTGTCAGGATCGGAAGGGATGGTCGCAGGGTCGGTAGGATTGATATTCATCGTTCCAGTCCAACTTGAAGTGATCGTCATACCTGCCGATAGCAGCATGGTTTGACCACTTTCAATGTTCAGTATTTCGACGGTACCTTCCAACCCTATGAATGTATCTGTACCGCTTGGATCTACAGTAACCCAAAATTCTGTTCCCTTTACTGATGCTACACTCACCGGAGAAATAATCTCGTACTTCCCATCTATTTGCGGACTGATCTTAGTTTTAATCGAACCTCTATTTATTCGAATTTGTCGAATCTTTTGAGACGGAGTCGTGTTACCCTGTATGGTTAACCGTGTATTTTCTTTCATTTTCAATATACTTTTGTCATCGGTGAATAATATAGCCAAGAAACTTGCTGCTTCTGTCCTTACAGAATCAAAATCACTGAACCAAGAGCCAACTTCCACCTGCTCGTCGGTTGTATTAAACCCGGCAGGTTTTCTGAAGACCTCTCCTCTTTTTTTCAAGGCTAAGGCTGCTTGATCTACATTTTGAGCTATTCCATTCCCGGCAAGAGCTACTGATAATAGCAATGAGAACAAAATAGAGGTGGTTCTATTTGATAGCATATTTATACCCCTCTTTGTATTAAAATATAGCGCCAATAAATTAATTTTTTTAATTGTAAAATCTCCAATAACTTAATTTAACAGTATCGAAATGGCAAGCTGAGTCTAAATTAAGAATCTTCAGGTTTTTTAGATTGCTCTCAATTTATTGTCTTGCGAAAGGCAAATCGGGTTCAACGTGTGTCAGTACATTTACAGGTTTTTTGAAAGCATTTTTGACAGTCGATTCTACCTCCTCTGCGATCTGATGTCCTTTCTTTACACTTAATTCAGGTTTTACCAATATATGAACATCTACAATTAATTCGCGACCTACTTTTCTTGTACGTAATTTGTGCCAACTTTTTACGTCGGGATGTTCATCCAATATCATTTTAATAGATTGCAGCACATCTTCTTCGACAGAGCCTTCCATTAGTTCTTTCCCGGCTTTTATCAGAAACTTGATTCCGATTATCACTATCATTAGACCTACAAATAATCCTGCAATGCTGTCACCCGGGAGAAAACCCAGCATGGAAGAACTCACTCCAACTATTACAACAATTGATGATAGTGCATCGCTTCTGTGATGCCAAGCATTGGCATAAAGCGCCATACTATCCAATTGTTTCGCAGATTTTATTGTCTGTTGATATAGAAATTCCTTTGTGACCACAGAAATGAATGCAACAAATAATACTGGTAATCCAGGAGCCATGAATTTTGCGGACATGACCATCCTCCCCGATTCAACTGCGATCCCTGTTCCTACCACAATCAATATTATGGAGAGTAGTGTTCCCGAAAGAGTCTCAAATTTACCATGGCCGAACGGATGGCTCGAATCAGCCGGTCTCGAACCTATAATTACGCCCCAGAGAATCAGTATATCAGTGGAAAAATCGGAAAACGTATGAAAAGCATCTGCTATTAGACTTATAGAACCAAAAAATATTCCACCGCCGAATTTTATGATCATCAGAAAAACATTAATGATCATTCCAAGATAGGTTAATCTTTTAACCTCAATAACACTTTCTTGTAGTTGATTATTCGATTTCACTATCATAAGACACTATGCACTACTACTTTAAACGTGAATTTATTTCGAGACTATCCATCATGAAAAACATTATATTAATGCTGTCAACTGCAGTAAACGAGTCTATACCCAACAGATCAAACTCGATATTTCTGTTGTCCGAGATCTTATCAGGATATCTCCCTCCGGGTCTGCGGTACAAGGAATATTTCGTTCCATATCTTTCAAACCAATATCGGTCATTTCTGGGATCCAACAGTAAATTATCCCCGCTATGATTCATCACCATCACTTTGGCGTATGTCTGTCTTCCGATTGATGAGCTGCCTTTATTTATCGACACATAAATACCTCCGGATCCACCCCAAAAGAGTGATCTGTGATATTCTTTTTCAAGTTTCGGCTGAGGGGAATCTTTCTCTTTCCCGTTGATATCCAAACGAGCAAACGGTCCGCATCCTATAACAAACAGCAACATTACAAATAGAACCGCTTTGAGATTATCTGTTGCATTTAATATATTATTATGGTTTAAATCCATGCTAATCTTTCAGTCCGAAAATATTTACTGTTTAAATGTAATAGACTGATTAACAGTATAATACAAAAAAAATTAAGCCCCTGATTTGGAAGACCATCATCAGGGGCTTAATTCAGGTTTTATTTAAGGAAGTTATTTGGCGTTATTATACCTCTCCTCTATGTTGGTCCAGTTAATCACGTTAAAGAACGCATCGGTGTACGCAGGACGTTTATTTTGATATTTGAGATAGTACGCATGCTCCCATACATCCAAAACAAGCAGCGGCACCACGTCCCATTGTGACAGGTTTTGATGCTTTTCCGCCTGCAAGATAATAAGCTTATTATCGCTCGGTCTGTAGGCAAGTATACCCCATCCTGATCCTTCAACCTGATTCGAGGCGGCTGTGAACTGCGCTTTGAACTTATCGAATCCGCCAAAATCACTGTTCATAGCCTCGGCGAGAGCCCCTCCCGGTTCTCCACCGCCATCGGGACCCATATTTGTCCAGAAGATCGAGTGCAAGAGATGACCTGCTCCGTGGAACGCTGATTCTCTTTCCCAATGTTTGGTTAAGGAATAATCGCCGCTCTCGCGTGATTCCGCTAATTTATCTTCTGCATTGTTCAATCCTACAACATATCCGTTGTGATGGATATCATGATGCAATTTCATTGTTTGTTCATCGATATGAGGCTCTAAAGCATCATATGCGTATGTTAATTCAGGTAATGTGTGAGCCATTTTGAACCCTTTCTACTGTTTATTTGATTTCTATTTCTATTCCTGATTATCCGTTATCTGCCTCGGATAAAAATACTTTACTGTAGACAACAGCCGCAAGACCGCCGCCGATCAACGGGGCAACCCAATAAACCCACTGTAAAGTCCATTCTCCCGTCATTAATGCCGGTCCGAAACTCCTTGCAGGATTCATTGACGCTCCGGTTATCGTACCTCCCATCAAAGCGCATACGGTTACCGTCAAACCTATCATGAAATTCGCAATACTTTTAAAAGGGGATTTAGTGTCAACCGCCACCGAAAATATTACAAATACCAATAAAAATGTGAGCAATATCTCGATTCCCATCAAGGAGGCTAATCCCACTCCTTCTGCCGGAAGAGTTACACCCATATTTCCAGCCGTGAGATTATGATTTGGATTTAACAGACTTAAAAGAAACGAAGCGGCAGTCGCGCCGAGTAGCTGAGCAGCCAAATAAAGACCGGCTTCTTTGGGTTTTATATTACCTGTGATCAACATGCCGAAAGTGACGGCAGGATTGATATGCCCACCCGAAATCCGGGCCGTGACGCCCACCATTAAGGCTATTGTAAGACCGAAGGCAAGCGCGACTCCTATCAATCCAACAGCTCCTCCACTGAATACATCTGCAGCTATCGCTCCCGTACCCATAAAGACAAGGAAGAATGTGCCGATGAATTCCGCCGAAAATTTCTGGCCGTTTGTGACCATACCTACCTCCATTCCTGTAATGAAAATTTTATTAACACCGAAATAATAATAGCCTAACTTCTTAATAATTGCTGATTAAATCAAGGACATTTTTTCGTTCATATTGGTCTTGATACCGGAGTATTTATTTTATGAATCTCAATTTCTTTACGGCTGAGTCGTCTTGCGTCATCAAACGGATAAAATAAATTCCAGAAGAGGCAGTATGTCCGAATGCGTTTTTGCCGTTCCAAAATACCTGATGCTGCCTACCGGGAGATTTTTGACCTTCTTCTCTCCATGATTGAACCGTTCTACCCAGTATGTCATACAGATATAAGCTTACCTCGCCCTCAGTAGCTACAGTATAAGGAATAGTTACAACTCCATCTGAATATTCAAATTCAATCCAGTCATCTCCTCGAATTGCAGTTTCTGAATTCGAAGTAGTATCAATTTCAATATCCTGCCTTAAAAGAAGCCTGATCATCCAGGTACCGTCAATTGATTGACCGTTATTGAACGTTAAATTGGACAACGCTATAAATGAATTATTGGTTTTAATGAAAGCGTTGCCTATTCCATTACTATCTTCATCATAACCGATTATAATTGAATCGGCAACCGTTATTGATACAGCAGTTGGAGCGGAGACAACTATCTCGGAAGATTCTAAATTTATCTCTGTCCAGCCGTTGATCGCAGGTGTAATGTTTCTTTTTTCAAATATGAAATTAGAATTTATGCCGTTATCCCGTATTTGAATTGAAATCGGATCATTACTGCCCATAAAAACCTTAACGGACAAAATTGATGATGGAGTGTTGATAGAATTGAATAATGAAGCAACTGAAACAGACGGTGTATCGAATGATTTTATAAAAAAATCTGTTTCTCCATCATCATTAGACAATTCAACTACCTCATATCCTCCTATTCCGGATGCCGAATAAAAATAACTGACGGAGTCAAGAGCGTCATCCATATATGAAATCATAAGAATTGCCCTGCTGAATTCATTTCCGAAACCGGGTAATTCTATGTTTGCAGCGCCGTTCGCATCGAGAACAACAGGTGCTACCGTAGTAGCGGCAGAAAATGTAAAAATTGTCGCCTTTACATCCTGTCTGCCGAAAAAATCCATAAATATTTCTAATTCTGTTCCACCGCTGAACTCATGATATGAGGAAGCATAAGAGTGAACAGATCCCGGCACTCCGTTTATCGGAAGTTGAAAATACTGATTTTGCGGAATGATCGAAGGGAGCTCAATTCCTTTATATCCATAAGCGCTGTCATTCAAAAGATTCGCTATAGTCCACTCATAAACGAATTCGGGAAAAGAGGTTCCGGGGGAAAAAGATTTTATAACATTTTCGGCAGATCCTACCCCATGAGCATCGTCTTGAACCAGTTGTTTTATGGCATCCAAACCTAACCTTAATGACGTATATGTCATCCATAATCCTGTTCTTGCATAATCCTGCAGCAGATTATCCCAAACAGTCAGACCGCGATTGGTTTGCGAAAGGAATTTACCAAATCCCCTGCCCTGATATCCGGCGAGTTTGGAGGCATATTCAGAAAGTCCCTCATTCAACCAAGAATCTTCGTTCCTGTCATAATTATAGTTGATAAGATGCTGCAGCTCGTGAGACGCTGTGGATAATACTTCGTCTCTTCTCTTATTCCCCGGATTAGAATCCAGGTAAAGAATATCTGCCACGTTTCCTGATGTCTGAGGATGCGTATCAGACACTTGATCAGCCTGGTCGAAATAGCCGGATACGAAAGATGGATTGGTCTCCTCATCATAGTTGTCGTTAATATCCAATATCAGTAAAATTACTTTACCGTTACCGTCTACATCCGGCGGCAAACCGAAATACTCTATTTCAAGCGCCAGTATCCCTTTTGAAGGATCAATTGAGCCACTCGGTGTTTCTAATTCAAACGCTATTACTAATTGGTCTGCATCGTCTTGATCTACACGTATATTCCACTCGGTTATATCTACCCAAATCTCGACGAGGTCTGATACAGCCACCAATTCCGCTTCTAACGAGACGAATCCCGATTCTTCCAAAACATTTTTCCGCGTAAAGAAGGTTTTTATTTCACCGATTTTCCGCAACCCTCTCTCTCTTCCTTCTAAGGTCATCTCATTGTAATTAAATCGCTCAAAACCTTTGGGTAAGTTCGGAACGGCGCAAACCCCTTCTATGTGAACTATTTCAAGCCCTTGACCAAGTAACAGATCAGGGAACTGAATTATTTGAGTCAGTATAAGAGAGACAAATAATGGTAATCGAGAAAAATAATTCATATTAGACTATCTATTTTTGAGTAAAGCACAATCAGGAAAAATCTTTAAGATTTCTCAGATTTTGGATCCCTCATCATAAGGTCCTCCACTGCCGTTCTGGGACTTTTATTTTCAAAGAGAACCTTGTAGACTTGGTCGGAGATCGGCATCTCAATATTCAGTTCTTCCGACAATTCTCGTATTGCCTTAGTGGTGTTCACTCCTTCAGCCACCATCGTCATTTCGTTAAGTACTTCCTCTAACGATTTCCCTTTTCCGATCTCTTCTCCGACGTGTCTGTTGCGGGAATGTCTGCTTAAACAAGTGACGATCATATCGCCCATTCCTGCCAATCCTTGAAATGTTTCAATCTTTGCTCCTAAAGCCACTCCCATCCTCGACATCTCGACTAAAGCTCGGGTCATCAATGCCGCTTTCGTATTATCACCGAAATCTGCTCCGTCAACGATGCCCGCTGCAATGGCAATTGTATTTTTAAGCGACCCGCCTAATTCGTTTCCTATCACATCATCGCCCACATACACTCTCAATTTAGAGGAGAAAAACAGATCCTGAACCAATTTTGCTGTGGCAGGTGAGTGCGAAGCTGCAACTAATGCGGTCGGCACTCCCCTGCTGACTTCTTCGGCATGGCTTGGACCCGAAAGAGCACAGAAATTATTTTCAGATAGATCGGTCAGTTCTTCAAGAAGAACTTGACTGATTCTCTTGTGAGTTTTGAGTTCAAGACCCTTAGAGACAGAAACTACTGTGAGATTCTGCGCATCGCTCCAATATTTATTGATTTTTATTGCGGTTTCACGCATGAAGTGTGAAGGAACTGCAAATACCATCAATTCACTATCAGCAACCGTAAGCGATATATCATTTATTACATTTAAACCTTCAGGGAGCATAATTCCGGGTAGAAATAGCTTATTTTCCCTGTCATTTTTAAGCTCGATTACTTGGTTGTTATTTATTTCCCATAATGTAACATCGTGACCATTGTTGCAAAGATGGACTGCTAATGTCGTGCCCCAGCTTCCTGCTCCTAATACGCTGACTCTCATCGTTTATATCCTTTGGAAAAATCGTAGTGTAAATTTAATACCGTCTTCACCATCTAAACGTTTTGCAAAATTTATTCTTATCATATCGCGGAAAAGTGAATACCCCACTCCGATATTAGTTTTGATATCGCTGCTGTTAAATGATCTGCTTAATGAGAGAGGTGTGCTATCAGCGCCGAGATTTGTCCATCCTGCGTCAAAAAAGGCTATTAAACCCATTGTAGGATAAAATGGCAGGAATTTTAGGGGAAGCAATTTAAAGATAGCCCTGTTGAACATGTAATCTACATTCACCATACCAACTCTGTTACCGGTGAACTCTTTATGACCGTACCCGCGAAGAGTGCCGATTCCACCGAGATCGTATAAAAATTGTTCGTTGACCTTCCGATCCCTGACACCCAAAAACCCTCGTACAATAAGCATCTGTGGCCCAAACGTTCTTTTGTACTTTTTAATATTTATGTTTAATCCGTTATATTCAAAGTATCCGCCAAAAGCTCCGCCTGCTTTTTCTAAACTGATATTAAAAATGAAATCATCCGTGAGCATGAATTGGTTTATTCGCGAATCGAAAGCATACCCGATGGTTACTCTTGTTTCTCTTTCTTCCTTGATAGCAGGATTTTTGCGATATTTTCTATCAGAGTCAATGAGCTCGTAGAAACTCCATACATCCATTGAATCAACACTCTCATATTCTAAAGAATGAAATTTTGTAGAAATTTCATGTTTTCTGCTGATTCTGTATAGTATTGACGCCCT
The DNA here is from genome assembly GCA_004402915.1 of Fidelibacterota bacterium MT.SAG.2. Classification (GTDB taxonomy): domain Bacteria; phylum Fidelibacterota; class SORT01; order SORT01; family SORT01; genus SORT01. The sequence goes on along the minus strand of SORU01000004.1, from coordinate 37,808 downwards.
TGCTCCAGTGGTCAGGAAGTAATCCAGAAAATCTTTTTTTGCAAAGAATGCAGCGGTTGAATTTTCCAACCAACCCATTACATTTTCATCATTCGTAGATATATCATGTGAATAGTTTAATGATCCCGCGTATCCTGTCGCTTTTTTACTATTGTAATTAATTCCCGCGCCATACGTTAATTCATCGGAACTGAAGCCGTAACCGCCAAAGGCAATTGTGCGTATTTTCCCACCGTTCATCTCGAATAATTTAATATTAGTACCAAGATGAAGACCTTCGACCCTATTATACCTGATAGCTTTTTTTGAGGTTAGGATGGAAGTTGGCTGCGAATACAAAGAATCAGTTAACAGTAAGAGTATAGTGCATGACAGCAGAAGTTTCAGTTTTGTGACGTGCTTGAAAATCCGATTTTGGCTTTTCAAACTATCTTCCCGATCACTTCCGGTTTTTCTCCACTGTTTCCAGCTAATTCAGTTACTCTGGCCACATTTTCTTCGCTGCACACGACAACAAAGCCAATTCCCATATTGAAAGTTTTTTGCATCTCCTTTTCAGGCACCTCTCCGGTTTCTTGAATAAGATCAAATATAGGTTGAGGCTGCCAGGAATTCCAATCGATTTGTAACGATAAACCGTCGCTTAAGAGCCTTGAAGTGTTTCCTTCAATGCCTCCACCTGTTATGTGGGCTAATCCTGAAACCAAATTTTGACTCAATAACGGTTCAACGGAATTGAGATAACATTTATGAACCCTGAGTAATTCCTCTCCGAGAATAGAGTCTAAAGCAGAATTATATTCCGTTATGGACATATCTTCAAAAAGTATATTCCTTGCAAGTGTAAAGCCGTTTGTATGGAGCCCGTTCGATGGTAGCCCTATCAAGATGTCTCCGATTTTTATGTTCTTACCGTCAAGAATCCGGTCTTGCTCCACTACGCCAACGATAGTTCCGACCAGATCATAGTGAGAATCTCTGTATATTTCAGGCATTTCCGCCATCTCTCCTCCAATAAGAGAACAACCTGTCTCCTTACATGCTTTTACTAATCCGCTGATCAGCTCGGTCATATCCGAAGAATTAAGTTTTCCAACGCCGATGTAGTCTAACATAAATAACGGCTTTGCTCCGACAGTCAATATATCATTTACACAGTGGTTCAGTAAATCCTCGCCAACAGTATTATAGATCCCCATCTCGGCAGCAACCAGAGTTTTTGTTCCAACCCCATCTGTGGAAGAGACTAAAACGGGTTTATCATAATCTTCTGCGGGAAAAAGAAATTGCGCGCCGAAACTACCGACAGTTGATAGAACATTTGGAGAATATGTTGACTTGGCAAGTTCGCCGATATCTTTCAGTGTGTTTACAGCCGCGGCGATATCAACTCCCGCATCCTTATACGTTTTTCTCAATTACTTCCTGTATTATCAGTTACCGCCGACTATATTTTATCCTATTAATCCTCATATAGCGCATCGATCTGACCGGCAAACTTCTCGATTATAACTTTTCGTTTGATCTTCAGACTTGGTGTTATTTCTCCATCCTCTATAGTCAATAAACGTGGTATCATTATGAACTTCTTCACTCGTTCAAAATTAGAAATATCTACAAGCAATTTGTCTAATTCCTCTTCCATCAATTTATATACTTCGGGATCGCTGACAAGTTCCTCATTAGAGGAGATGCTGATTCCCCTTTTTTTCGCGAGTGATTTGAGGTTTACAAAATCCGGAGCAATTACCGCGCTGATAAATTTACGCCGGTCACCAATAAGCATTATTTGTTCGATAATCGGACTTGTGATAAGCATATTCTCAATCGGAGCAGGCGCTATATTCTTACCCCCTGCGGTGACGAGTATATTCTTTTTCCTGTCGGTTATTTTTAATCTTCCTCCATCATCAAATTCACCTATATCGCCCGTATGGAGCCAACCATCACTATCTATTATCTCCTTGGTTGCCTCTTCATTGTCATGATATCCTAACATAACATGAGGACCCCTCGTAAGTATCTCGCCGTCCTCCTCGATTTTGACCTCTACGTTGTTAAGAGGAGGTCCAACTGTTCCAAACACAACATCTCCCGCTACACCCGCTGTAATCCCGGGTGAAGTTTCTGTTAGACCGTAGCACTCGATGATGGTTATACCCGCCATTGAAAAAAACTCGCCGATCTCTTGCGATAGCGGCGCTCCGCCTGAAACAAAGAATCGCAATTTACCGCCCATCCGAGTCTTCAGTTTGCTGAAAACGAGCTTACTCGCAATCCCATGCTTAAACTTCAGTCCCGCGCTGACTGTTCCCGCTTTTTGGGCTTTCTGCATCTCATCGCCAATTCTGAACGACCACCGGAACAGCTTTCTCTTCACTGGTGAACCCTCATCCACCGCAATATTAATTTTGGTATACATCTTCTCATACAGACGTGGAACACTTGTCATTATGGTAGGATGTACCTCGCCCATATTCTCCGCCACCTTTTCTATACTTTCAGCAAAAGCAACTGTCGAGCCTAGAGCATAAGGAACAAAGTTTCCTGCCATTCTCTCAAATACGTGACTCAATGGGAGAAAAGATAGAAATATATCATCTTTAGAGATCGGGATCGGCTCTAATACTGCTTCAATATTCGACATAAAATTATTATGGCAAAGCATAACTCCTTTAGGATCTCCCGTGGTCCCGGACGTGTATATTATCGTCATCATTTCCATTTTATCGATCTTATCAACAGTCTCATGATACCAATTTTCGTTGTTTTTTCTGTATTGCTTACCTGCTTCTAAAAGATCATCAAAAGAAATTATGCTTTCGTTATCGAAGTTGTCCCCGCCTTCCATCAGAATGAGTTTAGATAGATTTTCTATGCTATCAAGAAGCGGTACTACCTTCTCAGCTTGTTCTGCTGTTGATGCAATTATAAATTTAGCTCCGGAATTTCGCAGAATATATTCAATCTGCTTGCTTATCAGAGTAGGATATACCGGTACAACTATCGCTTTCGCTGACTGAATACCGAAATCACTCATAGACCACTCCGGTCTATTTTCAGAAAGTAGTGCAACCTTTTCGCCTGCCGCAATTCCAAGCGAGACAAGCCCCTCAGCAATCAGACGAACTTTTTCTCCGAACTCAGCATATGTTATCTCTTTCCATTCGTCACCGCTTTTTATTAGCATTGCCGCCTTATCACCATATCTGTTTGCGTTGGTTCGCAGCATATCCGGAAGTGATCTAAAATCCATTATTACCTCCTTAATGTCGAAATTCTAACATGATTAACTAATATGATTGACATTGTTTTGCAATTTTTTATATTTCATCTCCATGCCGGGGTGGTGAAACTGGTAGACGCAGAGGACTCAAAATCCTCCGCTCGCAAGAGCGTGCGGGTTCGACTCCCGCCTCCGGCACTCTTTTTACACCCTCTAAAAGTCTAATAAAACAAGGCTTTACGCCTGTGTTATTAACCACTATAGCCATTTTCAGAAACATACTGTTTATGCCCTTTTCCGCTGATGACCGCTGGCAATTAATACCGGATTAATACCGGTTTTAACATTGAATTCTAATAAGTCCACTGCTCTCCGTGTAGCATCCTCACTTAAATGTGCATAGACTTGAGTCATACTGATCGACCTGTGTCCGAGCAATTTTTGAACATCATATATACTGGCTCCATTTATCACAAGATGCGAAGCAAATGTATGTCTGAATGTGTGACAGCCTACTCCCATCCAATCGCATTCAGCGTCCTTAAGTATCTTCTTAATGAAACGCCTTACTTTCTCTCTCTTCTTATCAGTATCTAAGGATGGAAATAATTTAGAAGATTCAGTGGCATAATCCAATAGATAATTCCGCAAAGAATCATTAATTGGAATGGTTAATCGCCTATCGGTTTTCTCCTGAATCACCCGGATGAACCCTTTCTCAAGATCGATATCTGACCACTTTAGATTTCCGGCATCAGAGGCTCTGAGCCCCGTATGCAATAGAACCATAAAAAATGGTTCATATTTATCGGCATTCTCTAAGAGTAGTTCTATCTCTTCATTTGTAAAATATCTCGGTTCCTTGCGTGTAACTTTTTTGCGCTTTAGTTCTTTTGCCGGATTTTCAAGAATGAATTTATACTTTACTGCATGATCGAACATCCTTCGTAACAGATCAATCTCCATGTTAGCAGTTTTAGGAGCAATCCCATCTTGGTTTATCCGTTTGGTGATGTATTGATCGAGAACCGGAAAATCAACCTCTTTCAATCTTTCGATTTTTTCAGCAATGAAATATCTTTCGAAGTTATTAAAGATATTACCAAGTCTACGCTTATAACTTTCAGAATGCGATTCAGCGTCCAATGATTCCTTGAATGATTTGATCAATGATTCCAAACTTGCATTAGATTGTATCGAAAACTGTCCTAATTCAATCTTAAGAGTAATTTCACCCATTCTGATTTTAGCTGCTTCTTTTGATTTACCTATTAGTTCGCGGCATAATTTTCCTTTGTAATACCACTGAACATACCACTTACCTGTATCTTTACGCTTAAAAATTGATGCCATGATTAAAACCTCATTTTAGTCAATTCTATTTTCATTCTCATCATACAATAGTGAACCTGGATATCCACCAGCATTCCAAATGATATTAAAAATAGGATGAAATATTTTTTCCATATTTATGTCATTGGTATAATCATCAATAAGGATCTCTGGAACTAACAATTTCTTGACATCGATCTTATGTCCTTCTATCCCTTTTAAATATTCTTTGTTATCATTAATTATCTTATCAGAAATCTTTAACTTGGAATCGGAAGTATGTATTATCGATAATAGGACAACCATTGATGGACCAATATCTATGTTTTTCAATATAGAAATATAATCTGTCATTAATTGAATAACGAATCCTTCTAATTTCCGTATATCTATAAAATATGGCTTTTTTTCAGTATCTGAAAATAGAACAGATGCATATTCCAACTTTGCACCTTTATTCATAAACATACAATATGAGTTATCTGCACTAATGGTAATTCCACTTGAACCATAATGGGTTTTCGTATCCGTATACCCGCGTAATAAATTTGAAAAATGTAAGTGGTAATCACCAATATCTATTAATTTATCTGGTTCAGGCGAACTTCCAATCGGCACACAATGCAGCACCACCATAGGACCGTTAAGTTTTGTTGCATCAACGGTAAATAAGTCTTTTGCTATTTTATCAACGTTATTTTTCAGTCTATCATTTCTGAACTTTCTGATATTTTTATAGACCGTATGATTGGGAATTGTCATGTTCATCATCTCTCCAGCAATTTATGCTTTGTTAGATATCTCATTTATTCAAACCTCAATCGGCAGTGAATGAAATCCGCATGAATTAAGCTTCTCCGGTAGTTGACGCTATCGGCATTGCAACTTTTTATTTAGTAGTACGTTCCATTTCTTTAAGCCTCTCTAAATATTCGTCCAAGGCACGTCTTATAATCTCCGAAGCGGATAGTCCGCTTTTCTTAGATTGCGCCTTCAATTTTTTAATTTGTTTTTCTGTCAGGTGATGGTTAATTCGCTTCATGTACCTAATATACACACCATTTTAATAATTTCAAGCAATAAATTGACCTTGATTTACGATATTCTCTCAGGTATATTTCTGTTCATACTTCATGATATATATTTCTTTCGAATCGGTTAAACTAAATTTTAAAAGGATAATTTCAGTGGAGTCTAAAATTTATAAGGGAACATTGATTTGGGCTATATTGGGCCTCAATTGAATATGAATCTTTATCCAGAACATGACTGGTGTACAAACCTACTATGAATCCCGATACTGGGAGAACCATCTTTGTCGGAATTGGCCTCTTTGGGACGGTTTTAGTTGGTCTATCAATTTATGGTGTTCATTATTTTACACAACGGATTGAGGCAAGTAGTCCTTTTCGTCAACAAATTCTAAGTGCTATGGCCAAGATAGACGTAGTAATCGATTCAGATGCAAAAATCGATACACATTTTATGGATGGAAATACTTATTTTGCATTAGGAAGTAATAATGATACAATGATGGTTCTGGAATCCTCCGATAGTTATGGAAAACAAAATGGCAACGGCCAGGTTGTCTATACAGCTAACGTTGTAATGAGTCCACCTAAAAGTCTCAGTGGGGTAATAGTGTTATCGTTGGAGAATGTAGATCTTGCCCAGATCTTTATTAGAATGTTACCCGAAGGCAGTGAAGTAGTGGGAGGTACAGTAACATGCACAATTAACAGCTCTGTTAAACTTGTATTTATGATACATCCACAAATATCAAATCAACATCTCGTATTCATTAGAGACTTTGATGAAGTATTTTCTGGATTTATAAAATGAATATCAACTCCGTCCAGAAGATTATGAGGGTTGAATAATCAATTACGAGATGTGAAATGAATGAATTTCTTGTCCATTTAAAACCATGGATTCCGTTTATATCCTTGCTGACTGCAGTATCCGCTGCAGTCGCTGCTGGCGCAGCGTGGCGCTCAGCAAGGATTACGAATAAAGCAATTCGAGCTCCGATTATACTTAAGCTTCTCAGTGAATATGCTTCTCATGAGATGCTGGAAAATCTGAGACTTCTTAGTATCTGGAATGATCGTTCAGCGGGTACAGATGATCTTCCCACAGATGAATTGGATAGGGCCAGAAGATTTGTCTCACATTATTTTTTTAAGATTTATAAATTAGTAGATACAAATGTAGTGAAAGAAGCCTTCGTTAGAAGGTTAATATCCAGTGACCAAACAGATTTATATATCACCGTAATTGAGTCACTTGAAGCGGATCTTAACCCAGATTATGATCAGACTCCCTTCGATTTTTTTAGGGATCTACATTCACCTCGGTGGTATCAGTTCTTTGACAAATAGCCAGAGTTACAAAACTAATTTGGGCCAATTCTTTTTCTATTTCTTAGTCCGCCTAAATTATTAGCTGAAGAAGTCCATTTTGGCATATTAATAATTGTTTGAGAGGACCAATGATACCGGAATTAATACCGGATAGACCTGTGATCTATATTTACAAGCATTCGAGTGCGTATATACTATACTCATGTGCAATAATCGATCTATTTAAAAGAGTATTAATCAGGACTTAATATCAAGTTATATAGCACTACCCCCTACCCCCCAACCAAGCGGGGGTACCCCTTCATTAATATATATATGCCACACGCACACATAATTTAAATATTTCCACGAGGTTTCCCTGATTAGTATAAAATATAATTGAGTGGATACATTATATGGGTTTGTGTATCAGGGTTATATACCATATTTTATACAAGATGTTTAATTTAGATGGAGATTTACATTGGGCAAAATAAAACCCAATATTAAACAGAAAATTATCTTAACGCCTGCCGAAGTAGACAAGAAATATGAAATAGTTAAATTTGATAAAAAAATTAATAAAATTTATCAACGAAATCTCCCAAGACTCATAAAATTATTTAGTAGTGACAAATGTGTACTTTCAAGCTATAAGCCAGATTTAACCGAAAATGATATTAAGCGGATGGCTAGTACTCTGATACATGCAGTTTTTTATATGGAACAAAGTGAAAAAAATAGAATGAAACATTATAAATTTATCAGAGATTACATTAAAGAACATATAGCCGCAGAAGAACACTTCCTAAATACTTTAAAGACTTATAATGACTTTGCATTTGAAAAACTTCAGACGCTTCCTGAACCAAGTGAAATTGAAGATATAATTAAGAAATTAAAATCAACTTTTAGAGTGAGGAAAAAACGAGAAAACATTGGTCATGTAGTACCTCTCGCAGTTATGTTTGGTGGACTTATAATGAATTTAAATGATTACGGTATCGAGCCGATTGACCAAACTCGATTAATTATTGAATTGTTCAAAGAGTTTAAGGTTTCTTGGAATTCTATTGGAGAAGATATAAGCAACAATGGTACATGGGAATTTTCGAATTCATCCGACAAGAAACATGCTGAGAAAATTCTAAAATCTTCATTACTTAATCCCGCGGCAAAACAGTATAAAGAAATATTTTTACCAAGTCTTAGTGCTGACGTCAAAATTTTATTCGAATCTTTCAAGAAAAAAAAGTATCTAATTCTCTAAATAACTAAAGCCTATATTCTTTAAACATAATATCTTAAGGTAGAAAAAAGAGAGCATCTTAATCGCCTTTTCTTATATCCGTTGACAGAAGAGTTATACTTATCATAGATTCTTTTCCATATGGAAAAAGATGTAAATAAGATAGTAGACGAAGATATTCCGAGCGGACTTCCACTTCTTTACAATTCGAAAGAATTATCCTCTTGGCTCGGAATCAGCCGTGAGCGCTTATATTCATTGGTTCTTACACAACAATTTCCAGTCATCAGGGTCTCACCTAAACGACTTCGATTTGCAAAAGAAAACGTGAAGAAATGGCTACAAGAGCGTGGCTGGGAGCCAATGAATGGGTGAATTTAAACATATATCAGTCTATCTCAATGAATTAAAGGAAAAAGGAATGTTGAATCCAAAAAACGAGGTTAAAATATTAAAAATAAAAGATATTTGGGGCGCAGCTTTTATTAAGTCAAAGGGCGTCAAAATGGTTGATATTATCCGAGAAGGAAAGTCAGTCTATTTTCTTTTCGAACCCAAAGCAAGAGATGTAATTATGGATTATGAAAATGGTGGTAAGATTTCAGCCATATTATACAAAAGCTCGATCGATGATCTAAAATCAATTATTTATGATCATGAATTTATATAAAAGCATGATGTAATTATGGAGAATTTGAATGGCAAATCCACAAAAAGAAAATGGATATACCTCGATTTCGAATGAAATTCTCGAAGCTCTCGCAAGATTGAATGTACCGGCATCCGAGAGAAGGATAGTCGATGTGATTATCCGAAAGACTTGGGGGTATATCGACAATAATGGCAATAAAAAAATCTGGGATAGGATCGCTTATTCGCAATTTTCAAATTATACGGGTATTCCAAAGCAAAATGTTCACCGAGCGGTCAATAAATTACTTTATAAAATGGTGATTGAAAGAAAACCCTGTAGTAAAAGAGGGGACTATGAGTATCGACTACAGAAAGATTACGACAAGTGGATTGGTTTGTCATCGAAACAGACTACAAAGGATAATTCAATTGTAGTCAAAACAGACTACAAAGAGTACTCTAAACAGACTACAAAATTGTACTCGAAACAGACTACCACAAAAGAAAAAAGAAATATATTAAAGAAACCTTCGAATCGAAAAAATGATTCGAGGTTAGAGTATTCTGAAGAAGCAAAAAGATTAGCACACCTATTCCTAAAAATGAGTGGGGTAAATATAAGGGAAAGCAAAAAAGAACATACTCTAAAAACCTGGACAGATTCTATTGTAAAACTACATCGTATTGATGGAGAAGAATATTCTAAAATCGAGGAAATTATCATGTGGGTAACTTCAGATCAATTTTGGAGGGCAACCTGCCTATCGCCAGTAAAATTCAGAAGGGATGATAAAGACGGTACGAGATATTTTGATGTGTTTGCATTTAATATGGAACCACCAATACCGGAAGAGCCTATCAGACCGTATGAGGTAATGTCATGAATGGGGCAGACAACAACCGTATCCCTCCACATTCAAGAGAAGCCGAGGAAGCAGTTCTTGGGGCTATGATGATGAGTAAAGACATTGTTCCGAATACGATTGCCAGAATAGCGGATCCCACTCTATTCTACTTTGATATTCACAGAGACATCTTCTCTGCCATGAAAAAACTGTTTGATGATTCACTTCCAATTGACCAGATAACGGTATCGGATAAACTAAAGCGTTTAGGTCAACTCAAAAAAGTAGGTGGGAGTTATTACGTTACAGGGCTTCTTGAAAGTACGCCATCTACCTCTAACGTAAACTTTCATATAAACATCGTTATTGAGAAGGCTTTACACCGGCAACTTATTTCGCTCGGAGTGACAATGACCGCAGATGGATATAACGATTCAACGGCGAGCATGGAACTGATAGAATCCTACAGAGAGAAGATTAACCTGTTATCAAGGGGTAACACGATTAATGACTATAACTATTCAGAAGAACTATCGAGGGTGGTAGATGGCATACAGAGAGAAGAGTCGAAAGGTTTATTAACGGGATTCGAAAGCATAGACCGAATGACGGGAGGCTTTCAACCCGGAAACTTGATTGTTCTGGGTGGACGTACTTCACAGGGAAAGACAAGTCTCGCGGTGAATTTCGCTTATAATTTGGCTGTCAGTGGCAAGAAGGTATTGTTTGTATCGCTGGAAATGACAAAATCGGAATTGTTTAAAAAGATCATTTCATTGGGTACGGGTATACCCTATGAAAAATTGCGTAGCGGTTGGCTTACCACCGAAGAAAGAGAGATAATAAACGACAAAGGTAGAGAGTTTTATAACCTCGATAATTTTACCCTTTTGGATGATCTGTATACTCTAAACTCAATTCATAAATCTGTTATAACACATAAACCTGATGTCCTGATTGTGGATTTTATCCAACACATGAGATTTTCAAAAGGCGAGAATCGGGCATACCAGATCGAAGAAATAATGAAGGGATTAAAACATATTGCCAAGATAGAAAAATGTGTAGTAATAATTCTGTCTCAAATAAATCGAGGTTCTGAACCAGGCGATAAACTACCTCGCGCTGAGAATCTTAAAGGTAGTGGATCACTTGAAGAAAGTGGGGATGTTGTCTTACTTATTCATTGGCTTCACAAGTACGATCAAAGGGAACCGGAAGGTAAAGTATGTATATTTATCGCAAAAAACAGACACGGAAGAACGGGAAATATAATCCTCGAATTTGAACCAAAATCAGGGAAATACACATGTGATAACAAAAGTGAAATGAAATCAGCATTAAAGGGAAACTCATGATCGAGATATGGCAATATGGAAAGGGCTGGTATAAACTGTATACCGACGATCCAAGCATATTTTCTAAGATAATTCGCTGGAAGAAAGTAGAAGTTGATGCAACATATAGATATCCGGATGGTAGTGTTGGAAAGTGTGTTATTTTCCCCTCTTCGATTTATAAAAGAGTTACTCGAAAGTTATCACAAATAAGTTAATTGGGTTGCAAAACTCCAAAGGGCGTAAATGTGGCAAATGTATCTATACAAGAAATCACTGGTCATGCAAGTAGCTACAACATAGGGGCACTTAATTTTCTATTTGCCATTGTAAGCTCGTCAAAACTTTGATATATATTTGATACTACCCTGAACGACAAGCATATCTTAAAATCGAATTTTGTCGATTTCAGCTGTCTGCATTTCGAGTCTACTAAGAACTACATGTTCCTGTTATATGGCATCATTGGAAATGCTAAGATGCTGAATTGAAAACTGGGTTGATACCATACATATAATCTATTTATTCGGAGTTCCTGATTTTAATATCTCTTTAACGATCTCCGGTACATGCATAGATTTAAGACTATCTGTGGAAGACGTCATACCGTCGATCACACCAGCAAAATACATTATTTTGGCTATTCTCTTGTCGATACCCGCTCTTTGTTCCTCGTTTAAATCCTTCCAAGCCCTTTCGAAACGTTTGTGTGTATCTATCAATTGAAACCTCCTTAAAAATAATATTAAAGGGGCATACCCCCTAACCTTTGGGGACACCCCATCAAATATAGTTATATACCGCTCTTGCACACTTTATGAAAATTTACGGGGCGATTAGATCCGCTGGGTTCGATTCCCAGACTCTCCCGCTATGCCTCAAAAGAGGTAAAAACCAATAATAGAGCCCAATATGCTCTTCTAATCCCCTAATATCGGGGATTTACCCAAGTGTCGTTTTGCTACGATTCATTCCGATTCGTTCCGTTTTGTTATCTTTAGTTGGGCACAGAATGGGCACACTAATTAAAATCTTGATTTGGCAGATATTATTCATATCTTGTAAACAAGACAAATCAGAAATCATGTTTATAGATATAAATGGGCTGTGGGGTGTGGGGAGGCAATAGGTTAACCTTGGAGACCTGGATGAAAAAATCTACAGTCGGCTTAATAGTCATCCTGTTTAGTAGTATTGCTTTTGGCCAAGTGGAATATGGCAGCATTATGCATGATGGTCTTGAACGAGAATACATAATGTATGTGCCAAGTTCGAGTGGACCGAATGGCCCGCTAGTGTTTTCCCTCCACGGTTATGATGTATCAGCAGAAGACCATATGAATTATACCTTCATGAAGGAGGTTGCAGACACAGCGGGATTCATAGTCTGTTATCCTAAGGCAATCGATGACAGATGGAATAGCGGGATCAATTTTCAGACTCCGAATGTTGACGATGTCGGATTCATTTCCGCACTCATTGATACTCTTCAGGCTGATTATGCTATCGATTTGGACCGCATCTATGTGTTCGGATTTTCCAATGGTGGAGCTATGACTGTCAGACTTGCCTGTGAGTTGAACGATCGTTTTGCTAAAGCCGCGTCAGTCTCGGGGGCAATGACCAGAACGACAACCGCGAGCTGTAATTCTGCCTTTCCGATACCGATGTTATTTATGCACGGTACCGCTGATCCAATTGTTCTCTATAATGGTGTAGGTGGACCGGCTGGACAGTTTTCCGTAGAGGAAACCATGGATCAGTGGCTTGCCATAAATGGCTGTGTCCTTCCAGCCGATACTATCCGATTGCCGGATATTGATCCTTGGGATGGAGGTTATATCGACGTCTTTATTCATCGAAACTGTACGGAAAATTCTTCAGTTGTGTTATATAAAATGTATGGGGTTGGTCATACGTGGCCTGGATGGAGTGAAGAGTGGGAAGTGACATTTCCTATCTTTGGACCTACAAATCGTGATATTATCGCCGATGTAGAATTATGGAAATTCTTCAACAGCGACAGTTTCTCAATAAACGGCGTATGGGCAATTAATTTAGAGCTGAGTTCATCCTTCATGATTATCGGGAGAAGACCGGCTATGATAGCCGTTACGGCTCAAATTACAAATACGGATGATCATTCCTATACCGCCCATGCCATTATTCAGAGTTTCGATAGCACACTCGTGGATAGTATCCTATTGTTTGATGATGGTGAACATGGTGATGGATCTGCACTTGACGGTTTGGTAGGTGGCACGATTCAACCTCAATCGATGGAATCCCATTTCTCCGTTCATGTCAGCACCATGGATCTTGATGATAATGAGTATCTTGGTCCTCATGGATTAGCTACATTCACAACGATCGGTCCAATAGTTTATGACGGTCAAGATAGCACATCCAGTAATAGTAGTAGTTATTTCTTTACTTTGACATTAGCTAATAATGGTTTGGCGGCGACTGCAAGTGACATAGGGGCTAAGATATCCACTTCCGATATGTGTGTAGGAAGTATTATTTCGGGATTTGCCCATTATGGTGATATATCTGCTGGAGGAAGCAGTATGCAACCAAGCTTTTATGAATTCAAAGTAGTGATTAATTCAATTTGTGCTTCAGCTGAAGTGCTACTTATTCCATTTGATATTGAGATTTCGAGTGAAGGATTTACTTATTGGACAGATAGTTTTGTATTGGCTGTGCCACCTGGTATTGGAATAGGAGTTGAGGATGAGATAACTGAATTACCAACAGAATATGCTCTATCTAATGCTTATCCCAACCCATTTAATCCTACAACTACAATAGAATATACACTCCCTAAATCGAGAGAGGTGAGATTGACGGTGTATAATCTTTTGGCTGAAGAAGTAACCAGTCTCGTTGACGGTTTTCAGCAAGCAGGGAATCACCAAGTTATTTGGGATGCATCAAACTTCACCTCTGGAATCTACTTCTACCGCCTCCAAGCAGGCGATTTCGTGCAAACTCGCAAGATGCTACTCCTCAAATAACAGTGTCCCATAAACGTAAGTTATGACACACCATTTCGCTCTATGTCAATCTAAGAAAGTAGTTAGGAGGTTAAAATGAAGAAAGTTACTATCATATTTATTGCAGCATCGCTGTTCATTCCAGTAGGGACAGCCACACAGGCACAAACCGATTGGACAAAGTATGAAGGTAATCCCGTGTTACGTAAAGGACCAGCTGAATCGTGGGAAAACGAGGCAGCCGCTTTTTCGGAAGTAATACTCGACGGCAGCACTTTCAAGATGTGGTATGCCGGATGGGGATTATTCACCGACCGCAAATGGCGAATTGGATATGCAGAATCATCTGATGGAATTAGCTGGACAAAGCACGCGTCTAACCCTGTTATTGACTTGGGTCCATCCGGCAGCTGGGATGATGAAAGCGTTACTCCGGGAGCAGTTATCTTTGACGGAAGCAGTTACAAGATGTGGTATCGGGGCTATGATGGCGCAATCTCTCGAACTGGATATGCGACTTCGCCAGACGGAATTGTGTGGACGAAGCACGCGTCTAACCCTGTCCTGGACGTGGGAGCTGGTGGGGAATGGGATGGCTTCTGGGCTGGTATCAGTGCCGTGATATTTAATGGAAGCGATTATCAAGGTTGGTACATCGGCACCGGCGGCAACGACTTCAACTTTCGAACTGGATATGCGACCTCGCCGGATGGTATCACTTGGACGAAGCACCCCTCTAACCCCGTCATGAACTTTGGAGCTTCTGGGGAATGGGACAACGCAAAAGCAGGCGTGGATGCGGTCATTTACAACGGGAGTATTTACGAAATGTGGTATGAAGGTGGAAGGGGGGCTCAATTAACCCAAATCGGGTATGCGACCTCGACAGACGGACTTGTGTGGACGAAGCACGCGTCTAACCCTGTCCTTCCTGTTGGTCCTTTTAATGTTTGGGATTGGTCAATGCTTATAGTTCCTTCAGTGCTATATGATGGTACTTCATACCACTTATGGTATACTGGTCTAGCTTCTGGTCAAAAGTTCCAAATAGGTTATGCAACTTCGATATCAGTTGGCATAGCGGATGAAGGAGTCGTTCCCGAGAAATACGAATTAAGCCAGAACTACCCGAATCCTTTCAACCCGGAGACGGTGATAAGGTATTCTATCCCGAAAGCGGAGGAAGTGTCGCTCGTGGTGTATAACCTGATTGGAGAGGAAGTAGCTCACCTAATCGATGAACGAAAACCAGCTGGAAGTTACACGGTCAAATGGAACGCATCAAACATTTCCTCAGGCATCTACTTCTACCGCCTCCAAGCAGGCGATTTCGTCCTTACGAGGAAGATGGTGTTGTTGAAGTAGGCCACACCCCCCAATCAAGCGGGCGCCCCCTTCCTACTTAGTTATAATGCCCTCTTACACACCACTGAAAAATTAAAAAAGGGATAATTATCAGTGTCAAGTTCTTATGCAAACAAATCAGCGTATACTGAGATTATATTGCATACATTTGACCTTAAATAGTAACTAAGGAAATGAAAATCCTTATCCATTTAATCCGGATAAAACCTGTGATATAGTAAGATTCAGCTGATTTGTATCTTAATGGTACTTTTTGAAAATATTATCTCTTACATGCACACACATTGACAATTATCGATTTAGAGTAAGTAAAAGACCTTCGAACATATCATCCATAGCCTCAATCAGTTTATCTACTTTCATTTTAGAGTAGTCGTCATTTTCGTGTTTGGATAATAACTGATTAGCCCTCTTTTCTACTTGTTTGATCTCATTTTCATTAATATTTGATATCTGACTCTGTGAGAGATTTCTATTTGCTCGAATCTCAATTGCTTCTCTATTCTGCCAAATAGTAATTAAATTTTGAGGTGTCATATCTAATTCCCGGGCAACTTCCCTAAATCGAGGAACAAATCTACTTCCCCAAAATCGTTGAGAGGCTGAAAGGAGTTTAACAGCTCTATACTTCTTATCTAATGGTGTTCTATTCTGCATACTCTATGATACATCAGTAATCCGAAAAATAATAATGTTGGAATAATTAATACCGTCACCGTACCGGTTTGATTTTATGATCTCTGTATGCATTGATAACAAAGGTTTACAGGATTATGGTAGCGGGTTCGACTCCCGCCTCCGGCACTTATCTGTATCGACTCTTTTAAGTGAATTGAATTCTTCCTCTATTGTTCTAATGGATTCTTCGATCTTCTCATTCAATCTACTTGCGTCTTTCGGTCTTGTTTCGACGTTCTCCCATCTGTTTTCTCTTTACGTCATCCCGCCTGTCCCGGCTTACTCTTCGGCTCGAAACAGTTCGCCTGTCACTCAAATGAAGATCATGCCCAGCGACCTTAATACCTTCTAACGCCTCAATGGCTGATTTTGCTTCGATCTCGTCAGGCATTTCGATGATACCGAATCCCCTTTTTCTTCCATTGAACTCGTCGGTGATTATTGTAACCGATGCGACCGTGCCATGAACTTCAAATGCTGTGCGGAGTTCACCGCTAATTTCAGCGTGTGACAGATTATTTACATACACGTTCATGCCGAATCCTTTTACAATCTTATTAGAAAAAATTAATTATCAACTACTGTCTAAAGTATGAGTTTAATCTAATCAATAGATATAAAAACTTCAAGTCCCTGATTCGATTTAATTATTCCCGCTTTTTTTGTTTTAATAAAATAACACTATTTCCAACTCATGCTCATCTTCTGTGTTTATCGTGTATATCGTGTGAAATGTGATATAAGTCACAGACTTCTTCATCCAATCAGTGTATTATAGAGGCATGGAACAAATAGATCAGATAAGTTTGAGGGAGAAAATGACAAATAACAAATATTTTGCTTTATTTCTTGCACTAATTATCGCAAGCATTGCCATAAATATAGTCTATAGTCATGCATCATCCGGCGCTATTAATGATACCACAGCCGAAGACTGGTCTAACGATGTAAGTCTGATTGCATTTAAAGCATCTGAATACTGGAGAACACCATCCGTGCTGGGCGGAGGTTCGGATAATTTCTCCGGATTAGATAAGATTGAACTATTAGGTATAGATCAAGCACTGCTAAGCGCGGAATATCAGATCACAAGCGTCAAGGAAACGGAATTTACGCTGATAAGTAGAGAGGTTATTCCGGGTTCATTAGTTAAAACTACCATAACTTATGAGGGTATAGCAACTCTTCCCACAATTATTGAACTATAAGGTAACCTTCACCTTACCATAGTTTGAAATCTATACAAAATTATTTACAACCGTTAACTCAGTATAAGATTTCCTGACTCATCAATATAAGATTCGCTGTTACTAATGGATATTTCCCCCTCTGCGTTAACAAATGTTATACTTTTCTCATCAGGCAGCCCTTCGTAGGATGATTCATCTATATTTTTTAATATATCATGTATATCTTTTTGAAGGTTTATAGTCCATTCGATAATTTCATCTTTTTCCCATTCGGCTCTTTCCAACTGATCGTTGAATTCCATTTTGTTTCTCCTTTTTGGTTAATAATGTGACCTGCATCACAATATAATCACTTTATCGACCAAAATAGCAAGAAAGTTTAATAATTATAATCATTTACAGATTGGGCTATAATTCTTATACTGCATAGATATTGTATAACAGGACTAACTAAATGCTTATCTGGTATACGTTTCCGATAGGTAGAACGCTATTTGAGTCAGTTCTGAGTCGGAGATGTCCAAACCGTTACCTATCATTCGAGTTAGCAACGACTGCACTTCTGCATCTGTTCCCGGAGGATTATTCTCAATGTTGCTTAAATAATGACATGCGGAACATTTGAGCTCAAAAAGAGATTTTGCTTCACTAATACTATAATTTTGTTGCCTTATTTTATTGGGCAATTTGATTCCTGCGTTATTCTCCGAATCAATCTTTTCTATATGTAAGATTTTTTCGTTCTCTTTCTTTGCTCTTACTCCCTTCTCTAATTCCGGCGAGAGAGCTATCAGATATGCTGTCACCCACCATTGTTCCTCTTCATATATTGGTTCAGCGACTGTTCTTTCGGACATACGGCTTACTATATTCACCCAATTTGAGGGTGTGCGTGGTTTTAACAATACTGTTCGCAGGTCATGGCATTGAACGCATTTATTCAGGAGTACTGCCCTGCCCTTCATCAACGATTCCTTAGTAGTTATTTGATCCAAAGGAACCTCAATCCCAAACCTTGCTTCAGGAACTATTCTTTTTATTCGAAGAATGTTCTCCTCGCTAAACACATCGCCACCGGCGACATTTCTCCTCAATTGATATTCCTTGAATGCCATTGGAACTGATAGACCTACGAGGAGAAGAGTCGAAAGCATCAATATTGTGCCGAAAAATGGTGCAAATCTTGATTCCAAGTGCTTAAAAAACCGGACTACCAGCACTTTTAGGAAGAGAATGCCTCCGATTAGAATTCCCAATGAAAGATGTATAACCGTTCTTGCAGGAAATTCTATCTGGTAAGACCATAACCGGGGTACCATTTGCCACATTAGCAATAAATATACAATCACATACAGATAGCCTATAGACCTGTGGATTAATAGAAGATGCCGCGGCGCATCGGATTTAAATTTTTCGTGATCGTATGGAAATCCCCAAAGCCAATACATTAATACCGTACCGGCAATTCCTAATACTAAAAATGATATTCCTAATATTGCATTTGTGATCGGATCCATTCAGAACTATTCCTTAAGCATATATCGATTTATTCTCGTTAATATTTCGTGGTTGGATTAAGAACCAAAAAAAAGCGGGAAGACTAAAAATCCTTCCCGCTATAATCATAATGTGCCTTAAGCAGTGATGAAACTTAAATTCTCAAGATTCGATATCTTAATCCTCGTACTTCTCG
Organism: Fidelibacterota bacterium MT.SAG.2; assembly: GCA_004402915.1. Lineage (GTDB taxonomy): Bacteria > Fidelibacterota > SORT01 > SORT01 > SORT01 > SORT01. Next base: position 18,919 of record SORU01000004.1, on the reverse strand, counting down.
TCATCATCATGTTCATGCTCTTCTTCCACGTCACCGCCAACGTTACCCGTAAATAAGTAATCGTTGCTTGCCACTCCACCATGACAGCCGATACATCCCGCCGGTGTTCCTGAAGCTGCTACAGTTCCGTCCGGACTATATTTTGCCCAGAACCAATCTCCGACTTCAGGGTTGAAACCTTCTACTTTATACATAACCGTAAGTGCTGCCAATGTTGTATCCGGCATAAAATTTTCTTTGACAATGACTACGCCGTTATCCATAGAAGATTTCATATCATCGGCAATATTCGCCATGCCATGTTCGTCGACGAATACTCGCAAAATAGCTCCATGTGGGGATTTACCGGGTTGATAACCCTCATAATCCGGCCAATATGACCATTCTGTATATGGACTGGTTTCTGTGATGAAATTCCATAATTCGCCGGCATCAGCTCCCGGCATTGCCGCCATTTCAGCCATATCATCGGCATCTGACACAGCTTCCTCAGCTGCCGGCGCTTCTTCCGCACCCATTTCAGATATATCTTTGCCTTTTCTTCCGCACGATACTACAAGCATTACTGATAGTAGTAATATCATTAGTAGAATTAAGCCCTTATGCATAATTCACCTCCGTAAGTATAATTTATAAATTAGTCTTCCAGCTAATTTCTTGGTGTAGCTACTAAATTTAATGCTCAATGCTAATTAAAAAAAGTTACAATTAAATCCGGTTAATCTTTCGTATATATTAAGCTCGCTTCTTTCCTTAATCAAGTAAATATTGACAGTGGATTAAAATTTAAATTTTCTCTTCCTCCAGGCAATAAATTAAGAAAGCTTCGCCGTGTGTGTTTTTCAGCTAATACACACTCCCCTAAATATGTTTGAACAATGCAAGTATATAAGACTTGTATAGGTTCCAGCTCAGAGCGGTAATTTTCAAGGGAATTCTCAGAGATTTTCTTTAATTACCTTATTAGATGAACGGACATCAAGCAAATCATAATACTCTTTAGATTTGCGTATTATACTTAAACAATAACTAACTTAGCCCGGATTCCCCGTGCCTGTATCGGATTCATCCGTTATTTCTCCCCTTGCTTCCTGGTATCTGTTCATCTCTTCGCTACTTATCTTCCCGTCCCACCAAGAGAGGGTTCCGGGAAATCTTCCCGGTTTTAAAAAGATAGAATAAAGGTGCCAAACCGTGAGAATAATCCCCATCAGTAATCCATACATTCCATGAAATCCGTCAATATAGATATATAAAGATCGTGAAATATAATTCACCGTATATACATTAGCGTATTGCAGCAACCCTGTAATCACCATCAATATCAAATAGACTCCGATAATCCAGTAAGTCAGTTTCTCCTGAAGCCCGAAGCGTCTTTTTTTAATCACGCTCTTCCTAAAACCGAGACCGATCAATGATTTCAGATCACTCTTATTTGGCAAGATATGTAAGAAATCGCTATGACCGTAAAGTGTAAATAGAATATACAGAAAATGCCATAAGATCGTGAGCCCCAAAAGAATTCCGAACCATATATGGATCTGCTCCCATAAAGAATAAGAAAAGTAGTCGGTCGGATCAAATCCGGTTTCCGCCGACTTTATAGAGTATAACATATATCCACTGAACATCAATCCTAACACCGATAACATCAGAATGTAATGTTGTATGACTACCGGTTTCTGAAATCTGATATACCGTTTAGGCGTTTCGCTGCTCAATTCTTCTTCCTCAAATATAATTTGTAAAAATCACCGATTATGGATAGAACGATCAGGCTGATCATCGTAACAATCAATGCTAAAAAGATATATCGCGCGATTGATTCTTCGCTGTCCAACAATTCTCCCTGCGCCATGTGTACCGGAGAAGATACAAAATTAGCCGCTGCATTTGGATGACATGTTCCGCATTTCGCGATTATATCTAATTTTACCTCTTCCTTATCTCTACCGGTATAGCTATTCAATTCGTGTATACCATGACACGAAGAGCAATCACTGAAAAATAGATCTCCTCCAATGCTTGATGCGCCATGAAAAGAATCTATATTCGGAGAATGTCCCTTCGCAACTTGCGCGAACTTACCGGATATTCTAACCGACTGGTGACATTCAAGACACTTACCGGTCATTTGCCCTGCCGACTTTTCCTCGTTGTATTGATATTTATCGTTGCTTATAAGATGTTCTTGGTGACAATCGGTGCATGTCAGACTTATATTACCGTTCAGAGAAGATATCTTTTGAGAGAAATGCAAGTTTCCCTTGAACGAAATTGTTTCGCTTGTATGGCATTCGCCACAGAAATCCGCCTCTATCAAATAATCGTTTAGCCAATTTTTCCCGATCTTTTCACTTAAAGAATGAACTCCATGGCATCTGCTGCAAGTCAGCAGATTTGAGTTATCAGAAATTTTTGAATTAAAAAAATGTATCCCCTTTTTTATAGTTCTATTCGGAATATCATAATCAACCCTGTTTGTGATATTTAATATATTTCTTTTCTGATCTTTAATTTCATGGCACTGTGTACATGTTTTAGCTTCGTTTTTTACGTGAACCTTTGACAGTACGTTTGAAGACTTTCTTATCAGATGTACATTGTGGCAATCCCCGCATTTCGGAGCTAATTCCAAGGAAACAGTTAGGGGATTTCCATGTGGCCCGCTGAGATAATCCTCTGATTCGTTTTTATGACAATTGCCGCACTGAAGAAGACCGAGTACTTCCGGATGCGGATAACCACCCGGATCAGCGTGACAACCGATGCAGTTTATCTCATTGTGTACTGATTGATCCTTAAAATCGGATGGTATATGAAATCGCTCGGGTTGCTCTGTCAGAGCTGCCAACTGCGTAGAATTCGAGTGGCAATCCAAACACCGGTTATCGTTTTCCGGAACCTGAGCATAGGTAATGGTAACACCAACAATCAAAAGTAAAAAAGGTAATAATTTACCGATATGGCTCAAATGGATTATCCTTCAGGGATAGGATGAGCTATCTTCGCCCACATTATTTTAAAATTAAACTCCTCTTTCACCGGCATATGAGCGTTTGCGTTATGACATCCTTTACAAGTGTCCTCATTCGGTATAATTAATCCGTACCTTTCACGATTTATCCTCCCGCTGCGTATTCCCTTCATGACTTTAGATTTATAATAATCTCCCCCTGCTCCATGACATGATTCACATCCCACACCTTCACTGATGTCAAATTTTCTTCCTTTAAATTCAGAAGGAGCATCGTGACCTGTGGTGTGGCAGCGAAGACATTTTGAATCTATTTGAGGGTCAATCACGCCATATTTTTTGCCCAATTCTTTTGCGTCGGGAGTAGCGAGTGTTTCATAGGCTCTCGAGTGGGCGCTCTCTCGCCAAATCTCGTACTGAAACCCTTTCTTCTCTTTCTTATGGCACATCTTACACTTTGCGACACCGATGAATTGGTGACTATATTCATCGGGAGGGTCAAATGCATAAGATTCAATAGACGTTATATAAAAGATTATAATAGCAAGCAGGCTTATTTGAGCTATAATCCTTTGGAATGTTTTCAATTTATAACTCCTGGCGAATCTATTCAGTTATAAGAAACGGCAAACAGTTAAACTTCTGTAGTGAATTCATCATCAAAATCGGAAGGTTCTTCGGCTTTACTCCGTAATATCTCCATAACCTTCTTTGATTGCTCTTTTAACCTCTCGATGAACATATTCGCATCCGATTCATGCGCAAACAACAGATCAATAGACTCAGATGATTTAAGATTGATCTTCAACTTTGTAACAGGTCGACTTGCCGTGAGAGTGTGTCCTCTTTCTCGAGCTCCATCTACATTTAAAGAAATAAGAAAATCTTCGTCGAAGTATTTTGGGAATAAAGACTCATCTGAACTGAGATCAAAATCAACTACGACTTCAAAAAACTCCGTCTCTCTTAAAAGACTTTTTACTCTTTTCTTTGAAATATTAAGTTTCATAAGCTACTCCTGGTAGTTAAGACCTCTTTAGGCCCGCTTGTTTATGAATCAATATCGTCCTTAGACGAATTTCTACCGATATCCAAATGGTTTAGAACTATGTAAACAACAAGTGCGGCAATTATTGCTTCGACTATCCTGCCAGCTCCCACCATAATACCTAATGATGCGGAGTAGATGAGCTTTATCCCTGTGAATATTCCCGACCCGGTTCCTGAACCGCTACTTAATTTTGTAGAAATCAAAGCAACAGCGACAAGGATTCCGCCTATTACAAATCCCAGCATAATATCTTGAGAGCTCTTATCAGAATGTTGAGCAGAAACCACAAGCATCGTTGATAGTATTCCGGTTATGACATACGCACGCAAGTCAATACCAGACACTTTATTCGATAACTGCCACCCTATAGAACCACTTAGCAAACCGGATACAAGAATCTTAAAGGAAAATATAATCCAATCGCCTATAAAGCCCATACGTCAACACTCCTTAACATCTATGTTTAATTTCAATTATCATATTACCGAAATTTCTTTAGAACTGAATTTAAAGCATTCGACATCCGATAGTCAACTTTAATCGCTTTTCTCACGACCGTTAATTAAAAGGAGTGATGCTTTAAATAGTCATAACGATATTAAAAATATCAGTTATCCCGGTTAGAAAGAGTAATGACACTTATTTCAGGAGGCGAGTTCAATCGAAGGGGTGGACCTACCGTCCCGATCCCTCTGTTAACGTAAAGTTTGGATTTACCCATAGAAAATTCACCCATAACATATGGCGTAACAAGGTTAACAAAACTATAATGATTTCCGAGTAGCCTTAGTCCAATTTGCCCGCCGTGCGTGTGTCCCGAAAGCGTTAAACTAACATTGTGTCTTGCTATGGAGGGAAAGGCATCGGGATTATGAGACATTAAAATTACCAAGGATGACAGATCTGTATCTCGAAGTGCGGCATCATAATCAGGCTTACCTACCCACAGATCATCTATCCCGGCAATAGAAAGTAGTGCACCGTTGATCTCCAATTTCTCGGATGAATTTACGAGCAGATTGATCCCTATCCCCTCCATCTGATTCCTTACTTCTGCAGCGTTTGTATAGTAATCATGGTTTCCAAGGCAGCCGAACAAACCGTACTTAGCGCTGATATTTCTTAAACCGGCTGCGCAATTAGGAATATACTTTGGTGAATTCGAGACGAAATCACCTGTAATCAGCACAATATCAGGTTCTTCCCTGTTCACAAGTTCAGTAACCCTCTCCACATCTTTTTGCCCGATAAATTGATTCGTATGTATGTCACTTATTTGTACTATCCTTAAACCGTTCAGGGAATCCGGTAAAGAGTTCAATTTTATATTGACATGCTCTATCATCGGTTCACTCTTTGCCGCTATCGCCGCATAACTGAAAGTTGTTAGCGGCAGAGCAACGATTCCAAAAGACGTCAATGAGCCTGCCTTCAGAAATTTTCTTCTCTCGACCAGGTCCACTTTAGGCGTTGGATCTTTTTGAATATTGATTATTCGCGAGAAAGTTTTTGTCAGAACCAACACTGAATCTCTGAATATGAAGAAAAGTGAAATCACGAATGATGAGATCACCCATACGATCAGTGGATAGAAAATTGTATATTTATAAATTGCACTCCCACCCGAATCAAATCTTAAGATCAGGGTCGCCAAAGCTGCCGCCAAGAAGTATATAAATACGGCTCTGATGAAATAAATGAGATTTTTCTCAATATCGACCTCTAATTCGAGTTCCTGGATAAATTTCACGCTTTTGGAATAAAGCACCCATTGCAAACCCAGCAAAGCGAATGGGAATATGACGAACAGAATAAGATGGAACATCCGCTTAGAAATCCTCTAAGTCGTCTAAATCATCCAAATTTTCAGGAGGATATGGTTTTTTTATCTTACCGGATTGATCATATTCGACAGCCTTATAAATCATCTCTTCGAGGTCTTCGCTATCACTTGTAATTTCATCAATAACCGGCTGTTTAATTTTTGGAAAATTCGATTTAATGATCTTGTTCATGATTTCCGTATCGTTAATTTCAGGATTGAGACTCCTATATTCATCGATCTGAGAATATATCTTCTTCAGGAATCTCTTATCCGATTCAAGCCCTTTTGCCAATAAAATTATTAGCAGGACAGTTGAAAAGGCAATTACTCCACCCATGATCCCATCTAATAAGAGATATACAACTCCAACTGTCATAAGTAATACGGATATCCAAGATAAAAGTTTATACTGAATCGTATCTTTTTCTAAATAATACCTGCTTAGATACCCTATCAGGCCCAATGAAAGAGCTAAAAACAGCTGACCGCTCAAAATAGTAACATGGGTTTAGTGCGCTCCGCAGCTGTGGTCGCATCCACTCTCTTTAGCGGGAGTTTCAAGACATCCTGTAACAAGTGCGATCAGATATTCTAACGTATATTTCTCTGACAGATAATATTCGTTTTTTGGTAGATTGACCAAAGCACGGTTTATGTGAACTGCGTCAGTGTTCATTTTAGCTTCATTCTTCAGGGGCTGAGCTATATGCTCTTTGGATTTGATTAGGGTACAATAATACCATTTCCGCTCCGTGTAACGTGTATTTCAATAATCCGCTGACTCTTACCTCTCTGTAAAGAAAAAAATTATCCAGGGGATATGGAAATTCGTCTGCATCCTTCACTGAAATAACCGCTCGAAATTTCTCACCCATCGGGTCCATATATAAGTAATAAAACTTGGGCGTTACCACTACTCTTTCGATATTTCCCTCAACTGTCAAATTTTTCCCGACTTTCAATCTTGCTTCCCTCCACCCTATCACCCCGTAGGGAGACGGAAACCACTTCGAGTGACTGGAAAATGCTTGAGTATACAGATCGACTATCTCAGGAGGAGCTGTCAGGACGAAATTTTCCAGCTTCGACCATCCTTTATATTTCTGCGCATAAAGAATATATGCCCACTCTCTTTTTTCGCCGAGTATTCTTACCTCTTCGCCGTATTGCAGCTCTGCCACTACATCAAAGCCCCTAAAAGTTTCCTCATACACTTCGACCATAGGTTTGACTGCAAAAGCCTTTACTCCTTCAGGTTTTTGAGAATAGATTTCCTTACTGTATAACAATCCCGCAACCAGCAGCAAAGAATAATATGAGTGTCTGAATTTCAATTATTTTCTTTTATCAATTTTCCAATGTCTGCAATTTATCCGTTATTTTATTCATTCGCAAGGTGGAGATTTTGATTAAGTGATAAATATTAAGACTTTTCATTTGCTGCCCGATAATAATCATATAGGAGGTAGAAATGAAGCCAATAGATAAACTAATGATAAACATCATCGGAGCTCTACTGATGAGCAAGGATAAAATTGCATTAGATAAAAAATAACAGGACAAAGACTTTAAGAAAATCCGGTTGAATTCTCCGCTGTTATAATAATAAATCTTTTATACTAATTAGATAAATCTTACTTTCTGAGTGATATATTAATTTACATTACTATCAAAATTTATTGAAACCTTTACTATCGATATTCTTCTATTCCCTGATCTGTCTATCCGATGTTTCTGCCCAAGAAAGGCATAAATGCAGCAGTTATTATTTTATATTAGGCTCAGAACAGTATCAGGGAGGCAACAGAGTAGCGGCGTTAAAAAACTATTATAAACAAAAATATTTCTATCCCGGATGTCCTGACAGCGAAAAAGCCTTGTACAATACTATCAAAATATATCATGAGATGATTGTAGAATCTGCGCGAACGGAACATTTTGATGACTTCCGTTCACTCATCTTTGAATTTTCATCGGTTTCTGATGATTCAGCAATGACAGCGGATGTTGCCGCATGGTGGACAGAGGTGAGGAAAATTGAAAAGGAAACTACCTTGACGACTGCTGTTTTTTGGGAAATGGTTGGATTTATGGCTTTATTCGTACTTTATTTTACTATAGCAGGATTTTAGAGATTACTCAACACCTCGTTCACCCAATCATCCGAATGTTTCAATTCATCTTCTAAGATCCACTCCAATTCCCTGATTATAGATCTTTCTATATGTTGCATTTCTTTATATAAACGATCAATTACTACTTCATCATCCGGATCGATATCTAATTTTTCTTCATCTTTGATCTTAATTAGTCTTTCCTTGAATTCTTCTTTGGTATAAGACAATGCTTCCCGATGCAGCCCCAATGAAACTCTTACTTCCTTTTCACTCTTCATGTCTAAATCCTTTATCGATTAAAAACTCAGTGCAGCAACAATATAATAGTACAGAATCAGCTAAGCCACAATCATCACAGACCCTATTATCGGCAGCCATTGATATTTTTTTAGTTTATTTAAACGCATATCTGAATAATGCAATACTGTTTCCGTTTTCATTCTATATAACTGTTAAGTTACTTGATATTTGGATTAGACTACATTTTTTCAAATAATAAAATCGATTAGATTATCAATTCTTCTCAACTAAAACGCTCGCTTGCCGATAATAGAGTTAAGGAGAAAATAGAATAAAAAAGATGAAAGACGATGGAAGAAATAGAGACAACATATCCGACAATATGGAATGACTTTGATTCATCGGATAAGGACAGATTGGAGATCGACGATTCATAAGTCTTCGAGATATATATGTTCAAGGCGTGAACAAATTTAATCTTAGAGCAGCCATCAATCTATTTTAATAGACTACTCTTCTTATATTCTTCCGAAATTATCACTGACTCGGTAGAAACTTTTTTATTGTCGTACCGATTATCAAACCGTTAAAATCAATCAACTCGGCAAGCTCAGGTTGATATTGACCCCCCTGTCTCTTTTTCAGGGGCTGATATTTTGGTCGAGATTATATACTTAATAATTTTTATTATAATATTGTAAAAAAACAAAGGCAGCTTCCAGCCATCGGAAAATCCCTTTAGTATTCTAATCTTTTCTTATTTCTAAGTTTCTAACTCACATAGACCTGTCTCAAAGCTTCGCGGGAGTCCAAGCCCTGACTTATCAGCACTTCTGCCTTTCTTAACTTTACTGTGATTAGTTCTACAAAACATTTATCGCGCTTTTAGCCCTTCAAGGAATTCACCTATCGGCATCTGATTAAGTTCTTTGTATTCAGGATATTCATTAAGAAACTCGTTTACGTGCTCTTCTGACCAGAAGAGATTATCGACTGCTCAGCCACCTCCTTGTTGAATCCATGTTGTTTCGGGGTCGAGCGCTGTAATAGTTCCGGAATCTATATCCGTATTTATCCTCAGATAACAATGCGAGCAGGAGTCTTCTATATGTATTTTTTTATCGGGATATGCTCTGTTGACCAACAGGAGAAAATCAACCGCTCACCAAACTCCGAACGGCTTTTCACCCTCAACGGTAGCTGTATGAAAATTGTACCTAAGAGGACCTCCCCATGTGTTGTATTTATCGACAAGACTATAACGGATCTCATTATCTGACGGATGAATCAGTCCCGCTTCGTTGATTAAGACTAATCTTTCTTTTATATATTCTTCTTCAAATTCAAGAGCGATCGAAGCTTCTGACAGTGTCGGATACCGATTATTCTTCTCAAAAATAAATATAATGTATTTCGCAATTCGTTTCTCATCATTGTTCAATAGGTAATTGTTCGGGCCCCAATAACGTAGATTTCGAGCCAGGTTAGTATTCTCTCTAAAATGTTCCCCTATCTGCAAACGCATTTTATCATCCTGCTTCATTCCTAAATTGTCCATTGCGGTAGATATATCCGTAGAATGAAATTGCTTATCCCAATCGGTTAATAAATATTCAACCACTTTCTCTGCGTCTGCGGAGAGTTTCCCTTCTTCCTTGGTTGCCGCCGCTTTCCAATCAGATTTTCCACATGCGATAGAAAATAATATTGGAAATAGTAGCAGATAATAATTTGAATTAAAACTATATCCCATTGACTACCCCTTGATCAGAGCCGGCTTGATCATATTTTTTGTTAATTTTCTCTACGTCCTTTTTAATCCGGTCGAAAAGACCCGGCAGTTCACCAACATATTTCTTGAATACAGTGCCTTCCGGTGTAATAAGAAAGTAAGTAGGAAACCCGATAACTCCATACCTTTGAGACAATTCATCGTTGTCTCCAATTAGAATCCGGTAATTAATAACATGCTTGTCTAACGTTTCTTTTATATCATCGCTGTTGCCCGAATAGAGTGCGATCCCCACAATTTCGAAATTACTCTTTTTCAATTCTGCTTCAAGTCTGTTCAGTTCCGGAAAGGCCGCAATACATGGAGCACACCAAACTGCCCAAAAATCAAGTAACACCGTTTTCCCAAGCAGTGTCGATCCTTCAAATTTTTTACCGGACAGGTCGTGTGCAACAAAATCTATCGCGAGTTTTTCTCTGTTTTCAGATAAGATGGAAACACCGTTCGGGGAGGAATAGATCCAAAATGATGTAAAAATTAATATTAAACTCATTACCATATAAATTGTCTTATTACTTTCACGCTGCCGACTTTGACTGACTTCCCTTAAATCATCCAAATCATTTCTGCTCTATTTTTTAAAAAAACAATATACTCAACTATAAATCACAATCTGTATTGGGTCTTACTTGATATGACGTAAAAAATATTAAATTGTTGCATTAAAATAAATGTTATCAGTATCATTTCCTTTTCTTATTAGTTACATATTATTATGACTACCATTAAATTGGAATGTTTAGCAATTAGAGAACAAAACAGATGAACGCACAAAAACTGATGATACTTTCAATACTACTACTTATTATCGGGGCAGCTATATCATCTAAAATCGGGACCGGACCTGAAGAAATCCTCACCAAGAGTGAATCTGATATCCTGCTTCAGGAAGTACGTTATATAGCTTCAAACGCCGTGATCTACTGGAGAAAACCGGCTCAACTCGGTGGCGGGAAAAAGAGTTTTATCGGGATAACGGACGTAAGGCCTCTCGGAGCTGAACCCATAAACTCACAGCGAGTTCATACTATATCTGCGGTTAATGATAAGGAATTTACTCTAACCACGGTCGGCTTAATCAACGGTGTAACGATTGTAGCAATAGTGACGAATAGGGGAATCAAGGGCACACCAGTGATCACACTTCCTATCCAAAACTAATCGTGACTGGAGTGCACCCCTTGCGTGAGATACTTCCCTGGTTATTTTAGATACATTAAAATCGTCCCAAGATGTCGGACATGTAATCGGTACGTTTTCTATGACACCCTTTCGGTGATTTAATTTTTGCATTACAGTACGATGTTGCTATATTGTGAATCTATAAATGTGTCCAAAATGCGACCAAGACAACATAAAGTTATGATTCACGTCAACGGCTATAAATAAAACATTTTATAGCTATTTTGTGTGAGGAGATAAATGAAATACAGGAAGAAATCAGTTGTGATAGATGCAATTCAGTTAAATCGAGGAAATATAGCCAAGGTATGTGAGTTCCTTGGTATACCCGATATGGATAAATCCTGGAGAACTATGAATCCTTTAAAAATAGATATAGAAACTCTCGAAGGAACAGTGATAGCAAGTGAACTCGATTGGATTATTCGCGGAGTCGAGGGAGAATACTATACCTGTAAACCCGATATATTTGAACAAACGTATGAGATGGAAGATTAAAGACTCTTATATATGTTTTGAGGGAGGTGATCAATATGCATTGTTAAATCAGGATCTCTTTTTATCCTTCGATAACTTTTCTTTTATCTTTTGAATAGAGAATCTCCTCTCCTTTTTCTCAATTGGTAAAACATATATTTCATAAAAAATATTCTTGAGCATAACAAGTAAGGATTTCAGAGTGGATGAATCCCAACTTTCCCATGTCTGTTCATGTAATTTATTAAAGATTGCTATTGCGTCAATTGTCTGTAGCGAGCTAAAAGGTTTAAACAACTCGAATAATTTGTCAATGTCTTACAACCTATGTTCTATGCCGTTCCGATTACATACAATTACTCGCAGAGGCATGTCGGTCTTGGCAGAGATTATTTTTGTATTAAAGATCGTCCTCACCTTACATTTATTACGTATTGATCAGTCTAAATAATATGTAAGATTTGGGGGCATACTTTACCGAGTTGTATAATGTCCCAATCGATAAAAAAACTTTGAAACTATATTAATCACTTCGGGACTATCGCCATTACCCTTTTATCCCCGACATGGTAATTCCTTTGGAAAAGGACTTCCGAAAGAAAAAGAATAAAATCAGGATCGGCACAGTTAAAATTACGGCGCCGGCGGTTTGGATTCCCGGGTAAGAATTGTATTCTCCCCTTGTAAAAAGACCTAACAGCGCGCTCAAAGGCATCAAGTCGTAATCTTTAGTGACAATAATATACCATAAAAATTCATCCCAAGTACTCATGAACGTAAAGATAGCTACGATTGCAGTGACCGATTTGGACAAGGGTAGCATCACGGAAAAAACTATCCTTAGCTCCGAGCAGCCGTCTATTCTGGCTGCGTCAATCAGTTCTTGCGGAATAGTCTTATAGAATTGCGTATAAAGATAGATTGCCCAAGCGCTTACCATGAACGGAGAAAACATGCCCTGATATGTATTTATCCAACCTAATTCCAACATTAGCAAAAAACGCGGGATTAAGAACAGAATTGCCGGAAACAACATTTGGAACAGGACAAAATTATTTAAAAAATCTCGTCCAAAAAATCGTAATCTGGCCAGCGCATAACCTGTAATCGAACCAATAAGGACAACGGAAAAAGTGGCTATCGAGGATACAACCAAGCTGTTGAGAGCTGATCTTATGAATAGATTGTCGGAACCGCCCTGTCCAGCCGAAAACATCATTTCATAATTCTCTAAAGTGAATCGTGAAGGAAAGAATCTATTATAAATTTCGGAGGGAATCTTGAATGAAGCCAGAATCATCCAGATGTACGGAAATACCATAACGGTTAATCCTAATCCGAGAAGAGTATAGATAACCACCATTCTGATCGTGTGTGAATGTTTTTTAAGTTTCTTATCTCGGATTACGATCATGCCATGTCCCTTTCCACTGTCTTCCTTATCGCAAAAACAAACAGAAAACTGATGGCAGCTACAATAATTGCGAAGCTGGATCCGTAGCCTGCGTGCAGTGCCGTGAAAGTTTGATGATAGATTTGCATCACAAAAGTCTGTGTACTGTCAAGCGGCCCGCCACCCGTGATCATGTAAGGCTCCGTAAAAATATTGAAGGACAACATTACGGCGAAAACCAGTACTATGGTAAATGAAGGGTTAAGAAGCGGAACGGTAATCTTAAAAAATTTTACCCGTTCGCTCGCCCCATCGATTGACGCAGATTCATACAGGGATTCCGGGATGGCTTGTAATCCCGCTAAAAAAATCAGACTATAGTAACCCAGATATTTCCAAACGACGATGAGTGCGATGGAAGCCATGGCAATATCGGGGTCAGAGAACCACGGGATTGTTATATTTATTTTGCTCAGCCATGTATTGATAAGTCCATCTCCGGAAAAGAGAAGACTAAAAACTATGGAATAGGCGACACCCGCAGAGATATAGGACATCAAATATCCGACCGCAAAAAAAGATTGTAAGAATTTTATCCGACTGAGTAACAACGCCACTCCGAGGGCGGAGACAATCGACAGTGGGACATATACCGCCATAAAATAAAGGGAGTTTTTAAATGATATCCAGAATAACGGGTCATACAGAACCCCTATGAAATTACTTATGCCGATAAACTCTTTTTCGGGAGAAATGATGTTCCATCTTTTAAAAGCAATAACCACGCCCCACAGGAAAGGATACAGCCAGAAAATAATTGTGTGAATAACGTATAAGGAAACTAATCCTAACCCCGGCAATTTACTCAATTCTTTTCCGGAAAATTAGTCATTTCAATTTTAATTAATAACCTGTGGTCCCGATTTCAGAATCCTCCGAATAGCTATATTCGCATCGCGTGATGCTTGAACCGGTGATTTAGTGCCGAAAATTATCGGCTGCCACAACTCCCTGTTCAGACTCGTTTGAATTTCAACAGTTTTTGCCGTCAGGACAAGAGGAACTGTGAAGTCCAGAATATCCGCATATAATTTTGCGGTGGGATTATCATCAAAATAGCGGGTAAAGATCGGATTACTTGTCAAGTCTTCCCGGGCAGGAAGATAGTTCGTCAAAGCAATCCAGAGTGAGTCATGTTCTCCGCTGAAATACCATTTCATGAATTCCCAAGCTTTATCCTTATTATTTGAGGACTCAAAGAGCACCATTCCTTTAGATTCAGCAAGCGTATAGATAGGTTTGTCCTCCGGGTAATCATCCGGTACCAACATCAGGGCTATCCTATATTTCAGGTCGGGGTATAGCTTTTTTATTCTTACTGTACTTCCAGCGCCCTTTATAGAGGCAAAGAAAACCCCCTTTTCAAACCCATCCTGTATTTCAAATCGAGGCGCGTATCCTTCATCGAATAACCTAAAAAAGAACTCCGTGACCGCAATCCCATATTTGCTGTCAAGAAAAACTTCGTTTTCATCTACATCAATGTACTGTTCACCTCCCGATGCGCTCGTGTAAAACGTCAGATAATCAAACCATCTCCTGTACCATTTTGAAGATACGTCGGCTGTCAATCCATAAATTTTGTTAGGAATGCATACTTTCTCCAACAGTCTGAAAAACTCGCTATACGTTCTCGGAAGTTCAGTGATTCCGAACTTATCGAGCATTTTTTCGTTATACCAGACCATCTCAGGATTGACGTAAATCGGCATCACGTAAACGTGTCCTTTATAGAACCAGTTGTTCCGAATGATATTCGCCATTTTTCGATTTTCCGCTACGTCCCAAAAACCTGGCAGTGTGTCGAGAGCAACGATTACTCCCGCGTCGGCAAGCTGAGCGGCAAACCCCCCGAATACATTTGAAAGGACATCGGGACCCGTTCTGGTGGCAATTGCGGTGAGTATTACCTCTTCAGAGGTGTTACCGGCAGGTATGGTTTTCCAATCTATCTGAGTCTCTTGATGCGTCGAATTCCATTTATCTACAACCTGTTTTTCAAATCTCGACAGCTCTATGCTCGGCGCTGTCCAATACTCGATGCCCTTGGAACCCGCTTCATTTTCCTCTGAACCGCATGACAAGAACACAGCGCAGAGCATAATCGAAATAAATCCTGCTGTTAATCTATTTTTCATCAATTTTCCAAACGTCCTGTGAATTAATAAATTTCTTTGCATCATTATTCAGAATTAAATGTTTGAATTCTCTGATTTATAAAAAGTCCATCGAATCGGTTTTGCTCACTGTCGCAACACCTATAACGGTATCAGCGCCGCCATAATAAACATAATAGGTGTCATCTATCTCCGCAACCCCGCAATTGAAAACAACCTTAGGAATGTCCCCTTCTAATTCCCACTTTTCTTCAGGGCCAAGTATCGGCTCTTCCTGCCTTGCAATTAGTTTTGATGGATCTTCCAAATCAAACAGCGCTATCCCAAGTCTGTAAAATCTCTCATCATCGACTCCGTGATAAAATAATAACCAACCCTTTTCTGTCTTTACCGGAGGTGCGCCGGCGCCTATCTTCTTACAATCCCACAACCCCTCTCTTGGCTCCATAACTTTTTTATGACCGGTCCATTCTATAAGATCGTCTGAATAGGCTATCCAAATATCAGGCATGATCCTGTGATACATAATGTATTTCCCTTTAACTTTTTCCGGGAAGATTACAGCGTCTTTATTTTCCATATCAGGAAGAATAATGCCGTGCCTTTCAAAGGATCGAAAGTCCTTTGTCGTGGCAAGCGCTACCCTGTTACCGGACCCTGACCAGGCTTTATTTGAAAGAGCCGTATAAGTGATATAATATTTACCATCGATAGGAGTAATCCTTGGGTCTTCACATCCGAACCGCTCATATTCCTCCTGAGGTTCAAATACAGGCTTATCATGACGTTGAAAACTTAAACCGTCTTCACTGACAGCATGACCTAAAGATGAAATATAGATGTCATACTCACCGATTGCACGGTATAACAAATGGGTTTTTTCACCATCATATACCGCGGCACAATTAAAAACCGCTCCACTCTCCCATCTGTTTTTCTTTATAGGCTCCAGGATAGGATTACCTGAATAACGTTTAAGTTTTACGATTTATTTTACCTCTCTGAAAGTAAATCCTTAATAAATTCATCCAAGTTGACAGAAGCGGCGCAACAAACTTTGTCAGCAGCGCCGTAAAAAACTATGAGCGTTTCATCAACAACAACCATACCTTCCGGAAACACCACATTCGGAACGTCTCCGTATTTTTCATAATCCTCAACCGGTTCGAAAACAGATTCTCCTGTCCGGGCAATCACATTCCATGGCTCTTCCAAGTCTAAAAGCGCAGCCCCAGCCCGGTAAACTTTGCTATCGTCGACGCCATGATAGATCAAAAGCCAGCCGGATTCAGTTCTTATGGGAGGAGGTCCTGCTCCTAATTTGTTTCCCTCCCATTCTGCCTCCGCTTTCATTACAAGCTTATGATCTGTTATCTTTTGACCAATGCTATCGGTGGTGGCAAACCAGATAGACGGACCTGAGGTTCCGTATTCTTCTCCTACCCAGTTGGCAGGTCGATCGAGCATGGCATATTTTCCGCCGATTTTTTCAGGGAAGAGTACGACATCTCGTTCATCAGCGCCATACGGAGTAATGATGCCATAGCGTTCGAACTCATTAAACTTTTTAATCTTAGCCAAAGCAGTTCTGGGATGCGCGCTGTGTTCCGGCATCGGAATACCCAACCGTTTTCTTACCGCGCTGGGAGGACTCGGAGTCGGGGTCGTTATATACGTCAGATAAAGATCTCCTTCGATTTCGGTGACCCTCGGGTCCTCTAACGATCTCTCCCACATTTTTGCATCCGGAATCATAGCAGGTTCCGATTGCCGCTCCAATAAATTTAAGTCTTTATCAAAAACCGCGTATCCAAGTCTTGAAGTGTATGGATGATATTCTCCCACAGCTCGATAATAAAGATGAATCTTTCCGTCTTTATAGACTGCCGACGGATTAAAAACCGCCACGGATTCCCAATCATCACCTCTCGGTTCCAGAATGGGATTACCTATAAAACGTTTCAACTTCATTGTAATTCCTATTTATTGTCTGGTTATTGCCCGGGATTTGCTTTAAAACTCAAAGGCTAATGAGAAACTCTGGGTGTTCGTCAGTCTTCCAAATTCTTGGTAGCTATAGTCAATCTTTATCATCATATCCCCTGCGATATTATATATCAGCCCGGCTCCTAAAGTAAAGTTTTCTTCGCTGTCAAGCAGAAAGAGATTCTTATAACCACCTCTTAAAAATAAAAAATCTTCAAAGGCATATTCTATCCCCAAATTCACAAACTCCGTATTATCATTAGGATGAGCGCCGTCTATAGCAAAGGTCATTCTATTGGGGCTACTTTCAAGGATATCCATCGCTAAACCAACCCGGAAGACTATTGGCAAAGGGAATTTATCCGTTTTTAAATTGGCAGGAATTCGGTCGTTACTTCCTTCCTGAGAAGGCGCTAAATCATAATTGACGAATGTATCTTTGCCGAGCATTTGCATCTTGCCGCCGAAATTGGAAACGCTCATCCCGATTTTCATTCCGTTAAATTGAGTGGTGAATAGAGTTCCAATGTCCATAGCAAATCCCGCGGCGCTCATGTTCCAGATTTTCTGTCGAATATACTTGGTATTAAACCCGATTGAAAACCTATCCGTTAGATTTCTTGCAAAAGCGGCGCCTATCGCAAGGTCGCCTACGCCGAATCTTTCGCCTGTCCCTTCGGGCATATCAATTGTTCTCACGAGCATTTCGTCTGTGCTTAGGGAAACTATGCTAATCCCTAATACGCCCACGTTGCCCATCGGAAAAGTAGTGCCCAGATAATTATAGTTGATATCTGCGATCCACTTTGTGTGAATGAAAACCATCTCGTTTTTTTTCAGCCGCGCTATTCCGGCAGAATTCCAATATAACGCTGTTGCGTCATCGGCGACGGCGACAAACGCGCCTCCCATGCCGATAGCCCGGGAGCCAACGCCTATTTCTAAAAACGACGCGGCCGTTGTCGCCACCTTTGAAACACTATCGAGTGACTGCCCGAAGAGCGGATAGGACAGTGCTGATATTGTTAAATAGACGAAAATAAGAGACAGATTATCAAATGCTGAAAACATTCGGCGGGAAAGCTGTTGCTGAATTCGTTTTAAAAGTATCATTTAATCACCGCGAACTTACCGATTATTTCGCCGACTCCCGGCGCATCGATATGATATATATAAAGTCCATAAGCAATGTCTCTTCCGTCTTTGGTCCTCAGATTCCAGAATTCACTTCCGTCATTTATGTTTTTATTGTGATGCAGCGTTTCTACCAGATATCCGCTCACCGTGTAAATCCGTATGGTACATTCTCTCGGCAAGTGGATGAATTCCACCATCCTTGCTCCTCTGCCTGTTGAGAAAAGGCTTTTCGGTTCCCACGTTGCTGACGCTACATAAGGATTGGGAACGACTGCCACCCTATGTAATTCGGATTTAGCCTGTTTTTGATCCGTGGTAGCACCTACGGCTGTGAATTCGTATATGTCTCCACTCAGCGGGTGGAGACTGTCCCCAAAGGTTCCACGAAATGGCTTTCCAGTCTCTACCAAGAACACATCGCCGGCTGTGGGAAGAACTGTATCGACCGGAATTTCTGTTATTACCATGCTGTCATTTACAAACATCGTGTCGAGAATAGGTTCAGGGGCAAAGAAAAACAGTTCCCAGGTTTTAATATCGTTGCCGTCATATACTTCCCAAA